>JAGGUU010000015.1 GCA_021158305.1 Candidatus Bathyarchaeota archaeon | reverse complement strand
CGGCGATAACTAGGCATGTTCCAGTTACGATACTGGATCATCATGTTCTAAGGGAGAAGAAGTGGAGGGAAATACTGCAGCAAGTCATAGATGAATCCTCAAGCATTGGACATTCACTAGTTACAGCTGCGGAATACGCCGGAGAACCGAATAGGCTGCTTGAGGCTGATAGGAAAGTTCTCTTTGAAACCGAGCCTCCGAGCAGGGAATTCATGCGATGGAGTAGGCTCCCTATGAGGAAGAGGAAGCTTATTCACCCGCCTCTCTAGGACTTATCAACTAGGTATTTCCTAACATCACCTAGAACCGCCGAGGGCACTGGAAGATCCTTCATGATCTTAAGGCCGGGAGACGCCTTTATGACCTTCGGAATTGAATTCACAACCACCGCGGCTGTCGCCAGATCTCCATGGACGCATGGAGTAATCCTCTGATTGATTCTCGGTGTACCCTCTATTGTTATCGAGTCGTATTCTTCCTTAGCTCCGATATAAGCCTTGAAGACAAGGGTTATGAAGGGTTTCCCGCTGATTAAACCATAAGCTGTCTGCGTCAGCCCGGCTACCATCCCCTTCTCCACCTTTATTTCACGACTCTCAACAGGCTTCTCAGCAATCACTGGCCTAACAGGATCAACTTTAACTTCTTCGAGATCAAGCTTTAAGGCATCCGCTATCATCGACACGGATTGCTCCAGCCCGACGTGCCCAGTGATTCTCCCCTCCTTGATCATTTCATCGAACTCCTGAGGCGAAAGTCCGGCTCCTATCTTCTTCTGGAACGGCAATCTACGCTTCGCTGCGTCTATCACTCTCTCAACCCTGATAGATTCTATTTCCTGACATACTCCGGAGAGGGCTATCGGTAGCGTGTCCATGAGGAATCCGGGGTTTATTCCCGTTCCGAGGACAGTTACACCATGCTTTTTCGCTAGGGAGTCGAGGCTCGCAGCTAAAGAGGCATCTACAATATAGGGGTAGGCGAGCTCTTCACATGTCGAGACAACGTTCACTCCATGCTCGATTATGCTGGCTATCTGGGGATAGACTGTCTTAAGGAAGGATGAGGTTGCATGCACCGCTACATCCGCCTTGACGCTTGAAAGAGTTTTCTCAGCATCTTCAGAAACAACAACTCCCAATTCCCTGCTTATCCCTATTACCTCGCCTAGATCCTTACCCATCCTGTCTGGTGACACATCCACTGCACCGACTATCTTGAAGCCTTTCTTCTTAAGAACGAGCCTAGCTATACGGCTTCCTATAGCACCAACTCCATAGATAAGTACCCTAACTTCTTTTGAGGCACTTCTCATTCACGACGACTCCTATCTTAAATATGGATGTTTCCATACACATTGAAACTTTTCGGTCAGAATATTGATTAAATAATATAAGGGCTTTTTGCGATAAAATTTAATCCCGCTTAACTCCATATAGGGGGATTTCGAACCTGAAAAAGATCGGCATAGGTTTAGTAGGCGCAGGCTTCCTCGCCGAGAAGTTCGCCTATTGTTATAAGCAAGATCCAAGAGTTAAACTTGTTGCCGTTGCTTCGAGGACAAAGAGTCACGCGGAAAGATTCGCCAGAAAGCACGGGATAGACGCTTGGTACACGGATTATGAAGAGATGTTTAAGAGGCAAGACATAGACGCCATAAATGTTTGCGTTCCAAATTTTCTTCATTCACAAGTAACTATCTCAGCAGCCGAGCATGGGAAACATGTCTTGTGTACAAAGCCTCTTGCAACCTCTCTAGACCAAGCGGAGAGGATGATCGCTGCATGTGAAAGAGCAAGAGTCAAGTTAATGTATGGAGAGAACTGGTTGTACACGCCGGCGGCTGAAAGGATCCGTGAAATAATAAGTGAGGGCGCTTTGGGCAGGCTATTAGCGATCGAGGCTAGAGAGCAGCATAGTGGGACGCATTCACCGTATGCTTTGAAGAGGAGCTTATGTGGCGGAGGCGTCCTAATACATATGGCTGTTCATCCGATAGGCTTCATAATGCATACGATGGGTAAGCCTGTCAGGCGAGTTTACGCCGAGCTTGGAAAGCTGCTTCATGACATAGAGGTTGAGGACTACGCTGTTCTTATCATGCGTTTCGAAGGCGGAGAATCAGGAATTGCATATTCGAACTATATAACGAAGGGAGGAATGCAGGACAGGATAGAGATTTATGGATCTGAGGGAATGGCATTCATAAATCTCACTCATATGAATCCAATAATCATCTATAGTGATGTAGGCTACTCCTATGTTGTCGAGAAGGCTTCCACGAGCAAGGGATGGACATCTCCCGTTATAGATGAGAATTATCAATATGGCTTCTGCAATATGCTACGTCACTTTGTAACCTGCGTCCTAGAAGATAAGGAGCCACTATCAACTGGGAGGTTTGGAGCGGAGGTTCTTAGAGTAGTCTCGGCTGGATATGAGTCAAGCAGGAGAAAAGCAGCAGTAGCACTGTAGGTACGTGACTAGAACTTTCGAGTGATGTACTCAATCATTGATGAGAAGATTATCCTTCCATCAGCAAATCTTGGAAGCCTCCTCATCCTAGTCCAGTCTGGAAGCTGCCATCCATAGAACGCTCTCTCCGGATGAGGCATCAACCCAAATATAGTCCCGGATGGATCGCATATCCCAGCTATGTCATAGAATGAACCATTAGGGTTCTCGGGAAACCTACCCTCAGCCGGGCTTCCATCCTCGAGGCAGTATCTGAAGACCAGCTGATCATTCTCCAACAGTCTTTCTAGGAGCTTATTCGCTTCGCCTCTCGGAAATATGAATCTCCCCTCGGCATGTGCGACGGGAATCTTCAAAACATTCCCTTGGGGAATCCTACGCGTGAAGATGCATCTCCCAAAGTTTTCATGTCTTAGATAGACCCACATACACCTATATCCTATAGGGATGTTCGTGGCCAACGCTGCTTCCGGATAATCGCTTATCCCATTAAAGCTTGGAAGCAAACCAGCCTCAACGAGAACTTGGAAGCCATTACAGATCCCCAGTATGGGTTTCCCCTCATCAATGAATAATTTCAGCTCCCCTCTTAACCTAGCGGTTAGACTCTTGGCTAATATTGCTCCAGCTCTAACATAATCTCCGAAGGAGAAGCCTCCCGGTATAACTAAGCCGTCGAATTCTTGAAGAGAACCCTTCCTAACCAGCCTGTTAAGATGCTGAACCTCAGCTTTAACGCCCAAATCCTCAAGTGACCTCTTAGTCTCCCTGTCACAGTTTGTTCCGCCAACCCTAATTATGCAGATCTTAACGTCTTCTTTCTTCATGAATCATCCTCCAAGTGTCCTCTTCCAAGCATGCATCATCTCTTTAAGCCCTAAATTGACGATCTCTTCTCCGTCTAAGCCGTAGACCACGAAGTTTTTCTCCTTCACAGTTCTTCCAATCAGCGAGTAAGTCGACCCTTCCATTATCTCTTCAAATCTCTCCCTATTCCTCTTTGAGACCTCAACGAGGAAGCGGCTGTTAGACTCTGAGAATAGAACATAATCATTCCTTTTTAGGCTGGAGCTCCCCGCAACTTTGTCGAGCCATATCTCAACGCCGACATCTCCGGAGAAGGCCATTTCAGCGGCGGCTACACCCAGCCCGCCTTCAGAGAGGTCATGGCAAGACTCAACACATCCTGAGTCTATCGCCTTCGTTAACTGGTTCATTGTATTCTTTGCGTCTTCAAGCCGAACCTTAGGAACAGACCTTCCAATAAAGCCCATAAGCCCATAATATTCTGACCCACCAAGCTCCGGATAGGTCTTTCCAAGTAGATAGATGAGGTTTCCCGGATTCTTCAGATCCATGGTGACTGTTTTCCTAATGTCTGGAATCACACCTACAGCCGTAATAAGCAATGTTGGAGTTACAGGTCCGAGCGGCGACTCATTGTATAGGCTGTCCTTTCCAGATATGAATGGAGTCCCAAAGCCCTTCGAGAAGCGGTAGCATGCCTTGCAGGCTCTTACGAGGCTCCCGAGTCTATCAGGCTTCTCCGGAGTGCCCCAGACAAAATTATCCAAGAGAGCTACTCTCCTGCCTCCAACGGCAACGTTATTGCGTAGAGCCTCATCTATGGCTGATGCGGCCATCCAGTACGGGTCAATCTTTCCATATTTCGGATTCATCCCGCATGAGATCACGAGGCCTCTCCATGAATCGTTCAGAGGCTTGAGAACAGCAGCGTCGCTTGGGCCTCCATATCTTCCGCAGAGGGGCTTAACCACAGTATTCCCTTTCACTTCATGATCATATGTTCTGATTACTGATTCCTTGCTTGCAACGTTCGGTGACGCTAGAATCTTGAGGAGAACCTCGTCTAAATCTCTCGGCTCCTTGAACCTAGGTTCCTCATATCTGGGCTGTCTCCACTCAGCGAATCTCTGTGGAAGCGGTGGGCTGAAGAGAAAGCCTATCTCTAGATCTGCAACTAGATATCCATGATAGGTGATTCTCAGCCGTCCGTCATCGGTTAGTTCCCCTATATCGGTGGCTTCAACCTCTTCAGACTTGAAGATCTCCATTACTTTGTCAAGGTTCTCCTCTGGAACGGTGATGAGCATTCTCTCCTGAGATTCTGATATGTATATCTCCCAAGGAGCTATGTGCGGATGCTTAAGTGGAACTTTACCTAGCTCAACTCGCGCTCCACATCCGAACTTGTGGGCTGTCTCGCCGACGGCGCTTGAAAGTCCGCCTCCGCCAAGATCAGTTATTGACGATGCGAGTTCCAAGTCTCTTATCTTTATTATAGCCCTTGCGAGCTTCTCCTCCTCTATTGGATTCGCTATCTGAACCGCTGGCCTCGATTCTTCCTCGGATTCTTCCGTGAGCTCTAGAGATGCAAATGTGACGCCGTGAATTCCGTCTCTTCCAGTTCTACCTCCAGCCAAGACTATTCTGTGACCTGGCTTAGCATTCTTGATGTACTTCTTTACTGGAAGAATCCCTATGCATCCGCAGTAAACGACGACGTTTCCAACGTAGCTCTCGTCAAAGTATATGGCGCCGTTAACAGTGGGGATTCCCATATTATTCCCGTAGTGGCCTATGCCAGCAACGACCATTCTATATATGTACTTTGGATGCTTAATGCCGGGTGGGAGCTTATTGTAATCGTAGTCCAGAGGGCCGAAGCCTAAAACATCAGTACATGCGATCGGCTCAGCCCAGACTCCTAGGACGTCTCTGATGACTCCCCCTGTGCCGGTGGCGGCTCCTCCGAATGGCTCTATGGCTGATGGATGATTATGGGTTTCAACCTTAACAGCGACCGCTATATCATCTTCGAAATGAATGATTCCCGCATTGTCTTCGAAGATCGAGATGCACCAAGGTTTCTTCAGCTCTTCCGCGGCCTTGGCTATATACGTCTTAAAAAGCGAGTTAATAACTTCCCCCTCTGAAGTTTTTATAGTTCCCTTGAATGTCTTATGGAAGCAATGTTCAGACCATGTTTGGCCGAGCGTCTGAAGCTCTATATCCGTTGGATTTCTGCCGTTTTTCTCAAAGTATTCCTTTATCTTCTTCATCTCTTGAAGGTTTAGGGATAGGCCGAGTTCCTCGCTTATTCTAAGTAGTTCCTCATCGTCGGCGTCGAGAATATTCACTTCATAGAGTTCGAAGGGCACGTTTCTTCTTAAGTATAGCGACTTCATTCCGCCGCCTCTATGCGTATCTTATAATCATCCTTAACCGGGTTTGCTAGAAGCCTCCTACACATCTCCTCAACCATTCTCTCAGCGTCTCTGACTGATGAAGCCTCTAAGAGTATTGTGTAAACCTTGCTGACACGTACATCCCTAACTGGATAATTGAGCTCTGCCAGAGAGTTCTTTGTTGTTTCACCTTCAGGATCTGAGTGTCCAGGTTTGAGGCTGACCTCTACTCTTGCAATGTACCTCATGAGAAAGACGAGAAACATTCTCTTTATTAAGTCTTACAGTCGCCAGGTGAGGCTTTTACATCCCTTGAGATTCTCCTTTAAGCCTCTCCAAGAGGTTGTCATATGCTCTCTTATCTATCGGGAGTGAAACGGCTCTGCCCTCAAATGATGAGAGAATTATGGCGTTAACTATCTCTAGGGCTGTTCTTCCCTCTTCCCCGCTTATAAAGGGCTTTCTGTCAAGGAGAATTGACTCGGCGAAGTCCTCGATTATCGCTTGATGACCACTTCTCTTCTCCTCTTCTGTTCTCACATCAAACCATTGATATTCTTGCCTAGCATTCCAGATGCTTTCGGCGGCGATGTAGTCCTTAACGGTCTTCTCCAAGATGGCTTTTCTCACATTTTCATCCATCTGGATCTTTCCTTTATCCCCACATATCTCAATTCTCTTAATCATTATGGGGTCGATTGTGCTTGCTTGGAAGATTCCCTGAGCTCCATTCTTAAACAATATCACCGCGCTTGCTAAGTCTTCAACCTCTATATCATGGTACATCGTGCCTATCTGCCCTAAAACCTTAACTGGTCTTCCAAGGAACCATTGGAAAAGATCGATGTCATGGATGGACTGATTTATTAAGGCCCCTCCTCCCTCAGTTGCCCATTTCCCTCGCCAAGCGTCACGATTATAGTATGCCTGCGTTCTGAAGCTGCAAGTCTCTATACACGCTCGGTATACCCCTCCGATTTCTCCAGAATCTATTATCCTTTTAATCTCCCGGTTAATCGGTTTCATCCTATTATTAAAGACCACAGCGAGCTTAAGGCTCTTCTCCTTAGATTTCTGAATCATTTCGTCGGCTTCGCTTACGGAGATAGCCATGGGCTTTTCAACAAGCACATGTTTGCCGTAATCTAGAGCTTTAAGAGCCATCTGGCAGTGGAGGAAGTGAGGCGTGCAGATGGAGACCGCGTCGAGATCCTTAAGCTCAAGCATCTCCTCATAGTTTCTATACCACTCCACCCCGTAATTTAAGGCGACGGTCTTCCCTGCCTCCTCGTTTATATCTGCTACTGCACGGAGTTCAGTCTTCTCCGACGAGGCTATAGCCTCAACGTGAATTCTGCCGACGCCCTTTACACCTATTACTCCCATCTTAACCTTCTTCATAACCAAGCATCCCCGGCGAAATATCTCTTAACAAGAAAGAGATTGATTTAAGCGTTTCCCGATGAATCTGGACTAAATAGGCTTCTGCCTCCAGAGCCGTATAGTCTCATACCAGAAGATTGCGCAGGCTAAGAAACCGAAGATTAACGCTATAATATTGTGAAGGGAAAGGTTTATTCCGTAAATGAGCATATAGATGATGAGCATCGTTGAGAACCAGACAGAGTAGAAGATGAAACGCGGAACCATAAACTTTCCAAGCCTAGTGAAGAACTTTAAAACTCCAACCTTCACCTCTCTCTTGAGATAGTACTCTCCCCTAAGAGATTTCTCAACAAGACCCAGTGAGAGAAGCTTGTCCAAGTGATGAGCGGCAACGCTTGGGCTTGAGAAGCCGAGCTTCCTCTGAATCTCACGAACCCCAACCGGCGATTCAGGAGACCTAAGCATAAACCAGTATACGAGAAGGGTCTTCCCCTTAAGATAAGCCTCTAGCTCCTCGGGGGAGAGATCTTTCATCCATATCGCCAAACCTATATAAATGTCACAGATATAAAACCTAAACGATGAAAGGCCGCCGTAACGTAGTCTGGTAGCGTACAGGCCTGTGGAGCCTGGAGGCCGGGTTCAAATCCCGGCGGCGGCCTCCAATGCAGAATCAAGCCTTAAACTCGTTTCTTTCCGGTTTGTAAAAATTCTTTAAATAGTTTTTATTATATGCAGAACTGCTCGTGCATGTACATTGACGTGGTGAAATGCGCGTCCTTTATAAAGAAAACTCGGTGTTGCCGTAGAAAAATTGATCTTTATTCTAATTCATTTTGCTTGAAAAGCGGGGAACTGTGAAAAATAAAGAGGATCCATGAGGGGTCAGCATATGGATATTTTCCCATGGGCGGGTTTCATGCAGAATTCCTCTATGTCTTCTGGTCTATGGTCTATTAGTCTTTCATCTTCTTTTCTGATCTTGTTCTTGAAATGTCTCTCGAGATGATAAAATAGGTATCGCTTGGGTCGTTAATGAAAACTGTTTCTCTAAACTAAATTCATTATTTTGTTTCCTTATCTGACAATGCGTACTCGGTAAGAGATGCCTTGCATTCGACCCTCGAGATCAACACGAATCAGACCGCATAGACCGCGGCGGTTTTCATAGCCGTAAGGGAGATGGATCACCCGGTGGATTTTTTGGGTAAGAGCGAATTCTATTTCCTCATTTCCATGTATCAAGCGAATGCGTTTCTCATTCTTTTTAATATCTATATCTGTGGTTGTTCCTGTGCCTGGATCTCTTAAATATGGAATTAAAAGGGACTTAAAGTTATTCAAACCGGGAGTTGATTCTTCGATTTCGATGCCGTTCTCACCTATCCTGACGGCGGCGGCATAGGTGTACCACTCTCCTCTGCATCTTGCCTCTAAGGAGAAGCCGCAATAATCTTCTCCTTCCACTTTTTGAAATCCGTTTATGAGGCGGAAGTCCTTGCGGGCGATAATCGTAAGCTCTCCGTCCACCTGCTCATCCTTATAAGCCATCCCCACATTAAGAAACTTGCCAGTCGCCATGCTTTTAACGCTGCTTACAAAGTGCAAAAAGCGATTCGGACCGAAGGTCATATCAACAATGCCGAAGCCGTCATAATCCGGAGAAGGAAAGGCATTAAAGTGAACGCTGTATGGACCGTAGTGGGCAATCGCCCTGTAAATCGGGTCGTGCTCAATCAGGACGGAGGGCTTCCTGCTGGTTCCTGATGCTAGCGGCTCATCTTCAAAACCGTTGAGAATTGCGACTGCTAAGAAACCCAGTGCCAGAGGGCCATGGTTACCTTCAGACGTATACCGTTCAAAGCCCACCCTGTAGCCAACGGGTAGGCAGTTCTCAACTGGACTGTAATATCCATTTTTCCTCTGCCAGCGAACAAAAGAAGAAAGCGCTCTCCTCGCAGCAACCTTTGCTAGTTGACTCTTCACTTTATCCTTTGATTCAAAGAATTTCGCTGCGTATGTGAAGTAGGCGCATTGTACGCCAAGCGTCCAGGTCAGGCCGGTGCTTCGATGTGCTGAGGCAAGGGAACCATCTGAAAGCTGAACTCTAAGACTCCTTTCAAACCCGGTCTCCATCAGTTTTATCAGTTCCTTTTTGAGCCGCCCATTGTAGCCCGCGTTCAATATGTCTGCCATAAAAAACCTGGTGAAGAGATCGTAGGAATTAGGATGTCCCGGCTCCTGATAAAAGCCCTTCTCAAGCATGATGCGCTCCTGAAAGAAAACCTCTAGCCATTCGTCAAAACGGTTCAGACCGTTCGGAGAGAGCCCCTCGCGTATACGTAGCCATTCACCTGAAAGCCAGACTGCTGCCCAATTAGATGGGGGACGGGAGCGAAAGGATTTTTCCACATCTACCGATCGAATGCTCCTCTCAAAGTTTTCAGTTTTCTGTCCGAGATCCCTGAGAATAGTGTATGTCCTAATGACCGCCGGCCAGAAAAAGTCCCGGTGATTCACCCTCCAGGAGCAACCTGTATCTCTATCCACAGTAGACATAGGGATAGGTGAATCAAGACGGACAACATGGTTTAAGGCTGCGTCTAGTGCCTTGGCCGCTCTCCGTACGTGGTCGTCCCTTTCAGCGCCCTCCGTTTTGAGGGCAAGCACAGCATTACAGAGGGCATAGTAAGGCGTGCCGTACTGGAATGGCTCTTTAAAAACGGGATCGTAGATCTCTCCGTTTTCTTGAAAGCATGAATCATAAGAATGTGTACCGATTTTCAAAATGTCGACAGCGTTCACCGTCTTCTTCTCTCTTAATTCGGTTTTGCTCAGACTCCTTGGCGCCGTTTATTTACTGGTTAACTTTCTATATATTATTTTTTAGGATGGATAATATTGGAGACCTGTGCGGCTAGATTTTATGGAGAAATCCGTAGCCTTTTGAGAAGCTTGGGTAGCGGTACGGTTACGTAATCGTATCGCTGAAAAGCTTAATTCTATCTATATTTTCGAATCTTAACTTTAGAGGAATGAAATCTATGGAGGAGGATTCTATTGAAGAAATAGCATGTGATGATTCTTCTTGTAATAGTATTCGCAATTATCGGCATCATGCTTATCTCCTATTTCTTCGTGGATGTCATTCCGCTGACTGCAAAAAATTAAATGTGAAAAGTTCACATATGTAGGCGAATCTGTTGATAGATGATTGAAGCCTCGATTTCTTAGGCCTATTTACGTCATCATTTGACAGCTGTTGCTTCCTGCCTGTGTGGAGCATAGCGCGACGCAATGAGCTAGACTGAAAGAATAGATTCTTTCTCCTCCGTAGAATTTTTATAAAGTTCATAAAAAGGAAGCATAAAACCATTTGGTTTGTGATTGGTGTGTTTTTATCTAGCGGTGTGGTTTGTATTGATGTAGATCCATTTTGCTACTGTTGGAGGATACTCTTATATTTCTTGGAGGGAATTCTTTCTTCGAGGGTTTTGTATGGTTAAGATAACTTATCTTGGGGCTGGGAGCGCCTTTGCCCCTGTCTTGAGCAAGGATATCTTTCTGATTCCGGGTCTTGATGAGGGGGAGCTCTGTCTTGTTGATATTGATCCTGAGAGGCTTGAGCTTTCGAGGAAGACGACGGAGATAATCAATAAGAAGTTGAATAAGAACTGGAGGATAATCTCCTCGACTGATAGGAGAGAGGTCATGGAGAACTCAGATTTCATCATAAACACGATTGAGGTTAGCGGTTTACAAACGGTTAGGTACGACTATGAGATTCCGCTTAAGTATGGCGTTGACCAGTGCATAGGAGATACTATTGGGCCTGGAGGAATAATGAAGGCCTTAAGAACTATTCCGGTATGGCTTGAGATACTTAAGGATGCTGAGGAGCTCTGTCCAGACGCGTACATATTGAATTATACGAATCCCATGTCGATGATGATGCTTGCGACGTTTAGGGCCTCAAAGATGAAGGCTGTGGGCCTCTGCCATAGTGTACAGGGAACATCGATGAGACTAGCTGAGTACTTAGAGGTTCCATACGAGGAGCTCAAGTGGCGATGCGCCGGAATCAATCACATGTCATGGTTTACAGAGCTAACACACAAGGGTGAGGATATGTATCCTGTTCTGAAGAGGAAGGCTCGGGAAGACAGAGAGTTATATGAGAAGGATCCGGTTAGGTTCGAGGTTATGTTTCACTTCGGGTACTTCGTAACTGAGTCAAGCGGCCACATGTCTGAGTACATTCCATACTTCAGGAAGAGGCCGGATCTGATAAGAAAATACTGCAGAGAAGGATACTTGGGCGAGAGTGGATTCTATGCAAAGAACTGGCCAAAGTGGAGAAGAGCTCTGGATGAAAGGAGGAAGAGGATAATAAGAGGAGAGGAGGAGCCCGATCTGAAGAGGAGCGTTGAGTATGCCTCTCAGATCATCGAGGGGATAATCTTCGATAGGAAGCAAGTGATCTATGGAAACGTGTTAAACACGGGCTTGATAACTAATCTGCCGCAGAATGAAGTCGTTGAGGTTGCCTGCCTGGTTGACAAGAATGGTATTCAACCAGTCTATTTCGGAGAGCTGCCGCCTCAGCTTGCAGCTCTATGCCGATCTAACATGGCCGTCTACGACATGACTGTTAGGGCAATAATGAACAATAGTTATGAGATGGCGGAGCAGGCTTTAATGCTTGATCCATTAACGTCAGCTGTCTGTTCGCTTGACGAGATAAGACGTCTGTTCAGAGAGCTTTACGAGGCTGAGAAGGAATATCTACCAAGCCTTGAGTAGTCATATTCTAAATGATTTTTGCATATGATTCATGAAAGACTCTGTTTTTCGAAGAATACTGGGCCCGAAATTTGGTGCGGCCGCCGGGATTTGAACCCGGGTCACCAGCGTGGCAGGCTGGGGTCCTGACCAGGCTAGACTACGGCCGCGTCTACGGAATTCTATTCATAAATGACTAATTATCTTTTTTGATTCTGTAGGATTCCTTGCATGTGTATTCTTGTTTCTATTCTAGAAGAATATGAGACATCAGTGATGAAATAATCACTGAGAAACAGCAGAAGTATTTAGATCCAGATGCATCGCCTATAAACTTTTTATAAGAATTTTTCACACCGTAACAAATCATATTCACAATTGAAGCTAGCTGCAACTTTTTATGTGGAGAAGTAGATTTCTCTTCAGTAAGCTTTCGGTGATAGGTATGGGTTTGGAGGTTAAAGGTATAATCCCCGCAGTTGCGACGCCTATGAACGGGTCTGAGGAAGTTGATGAGGAAGGAATCAGAATTCTAATCAACTATCTGATAGATTCAGGTGTGCATGGAATCTTTGTGTGTGGAAGTCAAGGGGAGAGCTATGCTCTAACAGAAGAGGAGAAGAAGAAAATAATCGAGATAGCGGTTGATGAAGTTAATGGTAAAGTTCCAGTATATGCTGGAACGGGAATGACAACGACGAAAGCGACTATTAAGCTCAGCATGTTTGCTGAGGACGCTGGAGCCGACGCTGTAACTGTGATTACCCCATATTTCATAAAGCCCAGCCAAGATGAACTTTATATGCATTATAGACGTGTAGCTGAATCCATCAACATTCCACTGCTGATCTATAATAATCCGGGAAGGACAAGCGTCAATTTGGAGGCTAAAACCGTAAAGAGACTCGCGGAGATAGAGAATATTGTTGGAATAAAGGATAGTAGCGGAGATCTAACCTTGACGGCTCAGTATATTATGGAGACGCCGAGCGATTTTGCGGTTCTCTCTGGAAAAGACTCGCTGATACTTGCAACGTTGCTCTACGGCGGGAAAGGGGCGGTTGCGGCGACTGCAAATGTAGCTCCAGAGATCGCGGTCGGAATATACGAAAGCTTCATTAGAGGAGATCTTGAAAAAGCTAAGGACCTACAATTTAAGCTTCTCTCGCTAAGGCTTGCCTTCAATCTCGGAACATTTCCAGTTGTTGTCAAGGAAGCCCTGAGAATTTTGGGGAAGCCGTCTGGACCCGCAAGAAGCCCTGTTTCAGCCCTATCAAAAGAGGCAAAGGCAAAGCTTAAATTGATCATCGAAGAGCTAAGAATGACTTCTCAGCGATGATAATCGGGGAATAGCTATATTGAAGCCTAAGCTAGGGTTGATAGTCTCTTTGAAAAGCGAGCCGAGAGAAGAAATAGAGAAAGTTAAGAATCTAGGATTCCCAACATGCCAAGTTTCATGCTGGAATCCAAATTTGTATACTAGAGAGACGGCTGAGAAGCTTAAGCAAGTAGTTGAAGAAAACAATATTGAGATCACAACCCTATGGAGCGGATTCTCCGGAAGACATGTCTGGAATTTTAGAGAGGGACCAGCAACTATAGGACTTGTACCTTTGGACAAGAGAAAGAAAAGGGTTAAAGAGCTGAAGAAAGCTTCAGAATTCGCCGAATGGATAGAAGTCAATAGTATAACGACCCATGTTGGATTTATACCTGAAGATCCAAATGACCCTGTTTACAAGTCGCTCATAGATGTTTTAAAGGATATAGCTAGGTTCTTAGAGGATAGGGGACAGAGCTTCTGGTTTGAAACTGGACAGGAGACGCCCGTAACTCTACTACGTACATTAGAGGATGTGGAAGCCGATAATCTGGGAGTGAACTTCGATCCAGCTAATCTTCTAATGTATGGAAAAGCAAACCCCGTAGACGCACTCGATATAATAGGAGAGTATGTCAGAGGTGTGCATGCTAAGGATGGGGAATATCCGAGAAGCGGATATGAGTTGGGAGAAGAGAAGCCGCTGGGCGAGGGAAGAGTAAACTTCCCCGAATTGCTGAGGAAGCTCAAAGAACTAAATTATTCTGGAGCCTTAACAATAGAGAGAGAAATATCAGGGCCTCAGCAGATCATAGATATAAAGAAGGGAAAGAAGTATCTCGAGGAACTCTTAAGGGGGATTTATGGATAGAAATTTTCCTTTATAATTCAGCACAGAAACTCCTAGACTAGAATATCATGCCGGGAAAATCAACCGTCACTTCATAGAGTGTTTAAAACAAGAATAAAGTAGCCCGCTGCAAAACTAAGGCGCCGTTAAGACAACGGAAGTGATAAGGAAATTTTCTGACGGGATCGAAGATCTCCTAAAATAATCAATTCAAAAGATGATAAGTAACCATGGAAATCCGCACTGACACTATTACAAGAACCGCAATGCTCAGCGCCTTAGTAGTCGTGCTAGACTACGCAATGAAATTCTCCGGGCTCAAGGTTCCATTTCCATGGCTACCATTCCTAAAATTTGACCTCACAGGGGTTCCAGTGATGATCTCCACACTAACAGACGGTTTGAAGCCTGGAACATTCACATCCATGATAGCCTTCTTAGCAATTCTGATTAGGAGCGGAGACCTTGTTGGAGCATGGATGAAGGCATCCGCTGAATTCTCAACAGTTCTAGGATTTCATATTGGAAGAAAAATTAAGCCTAAATCATCACTCGTTGTGGCTTATCTTCTCGGATTCGCCATCCGGATCGTAGTGATGTTTGTCCAAACGATCCCTGTATTCACAGCATACTATGGAATGCCGCTGAATGCCGCCTTAGCAATAAGCCCCTTAGTCGCAACCTTCAACCTTATTCAAGGAGCTATAACTATCTACGGCGGAATCCTCATCTATGAATCCTTCAAAAAGAGAGTTCCATCGATGATTCCGGAAGAACAAAAATGACCACATAGTCTTAAGCCGATCATCTTTATAAAGGGTTTATCCCTAATCCTAAAGAGGGAGACTGGTTGAGTTCTAAGTCTGCGGTTCTCCGCGTTGCTGAAGCTCATGGAAGAGATGTAGGACGCGGAATAGCTAGGATAGACCCTAAAATAGTTGAGGAGATGGGCCTAGTACCGGGAGACGTCGTGGAGATCTCCGGGAAACGCAGGACCGTAGCCCTAGTCTGGCCTGGATACGCCGAAGATTACGGAAAGGGTCTCATCAGGATAGACGGATATATACGGAACAACGCAGGCGTAAGCATAGATGAGAAAGTCACGGTTATGAAGATAGAGGCTAAGAAAGCCATTAAGATCACGCTTGCGCCAACCGAACCTCTCAGAATTATGGGAGCTGAGGAGTATCTACGCCACCTTCTAGAGGGAAGAGTTGTAACTAGAGGAGATCTGATTCCTCTTGGGATAATGGGAAGAAAGATTGACTTAACGGTCATAAGCGTTCAGCCTGTAGCATCAGCCGTAATAATCTCATCGGATACGGAGATTGTGATAAGTGAAGGGAAAGCCGAGGCCGCAATACGGGAGATACCCCGAGTAACATATGAAGACATAGGCGGGCTCTCCGAGGCGATCAAGAAGATACGGGAGATGGTTGAGCTGCCATTGAAGTATCCAGAGATCTTTGAAAGACTTGGGATAGAGGCTCCAAAGGGAGTTCTACTCTATGGTCCGCCGGGAACTGGAAAGACTCTGCTAGCTAAGGCAGTTGCAAACGAGACAAACGCCGCATTCTTCAGCATCAGCGGACCTGAAATAATGAGCAAATACTATGGAGAAAGCGAGGAGCGACTACGAGAGATCTTCAAGCAGGCTGAAGAGAACGCTCCAAGCATAATCTTCATCGATGAAATCGACGCCATCGCCCCTAAGAGAGAGGAAGTAACAGGTGAGGTTGAGAAACGCGTTGTATCGCAGCTCCTCGCGTTGATGGATGGGCTGAAGCCTAGAGGAAGAGTCGTAGTTATAGGAGCAACCAACAGACCTAACGCCTTAGATCCAGCGCTTAGGAGACCTGGAAGATTCGATAGAGAGATAGAGATAGGGGTTCCAAACAAGAAGGGTAGACTTGAGATTCTTCAGATTCATACACGCGGCATGCCCTTAGCTGATGATGTAGACTTGGAGAGAATAGCCAGCATAACTCACGGCTTCGTTGGAGCCGACATCGAGGCTCTATGCAAGGAAGCAGCTATACGAGCACTGAGACGAGTAATTCCGGAAATCGACTTCGAAAAGGAGAAGATACCGGCAGAGACTCTGAACAAAATATCAGTAACTATGAATGACTTCATGGAGGCGCTCAAGGATGTTGAGCCATCAGCCATGCGTGAAGTCCTAGTTGAGGTACCATCAGTTAAATGGAATGACATAGGGGGCTTAAAGGAGGCGAAACTTGAACTTCAAGAAGCCGTGGAATGGCCTCTGAAATACTCAGAGATCTTTGAGCGTATGGACGCTAGGCCCCCGAAAGGCATATTGCTCTATGGTCCTCCTGGAACGGGGAAGACCCTGCTGGCGAAAGCTGTAGCAAATGAAAGCGAAGCAAATTTCATAAGCATTAAGGGACCGGAGGTTCTCTCTAAATGGGTAGGCGAATCAGAAAGAGCTATACGCGAAGTCTTCAGGAAAGCTAAGCAGGCGGCGCCGAGCATAATCTTCTTCGACGAGATTGATGCAATCGCCCCCACGAGAGGTTCAGGAGCCGGAGATTCAAAGGTTACTGAACGTGTGATAAGTCAGCTCTTAACTGAGATGGACGGTTTGGAGGAACTTAGAGGAGTAGTAGTTATAGCGGCAACTAACAGGCCTGACATAATAGATCCAGCCTTGCTCAGACCTGGAAGATTCGATAAACTACTATACATTCCGCCTCCAGATTTAGAGGCGAGAAAGGAGATTCTAAAAATTCACACCCGAAGGAAGCCTTTAGCTGATGATGTGAATCTGGACGAGATCGCCGAGCGAACCGAAGGATATACTGGAGCGGATCTAGAAGCAGTCTGTAACACCGCGGTCATGCTTGCAATACGGGAACACATTGTTAATAGTGGAAATCCAGAAGAAGCCAGAAAGAATGCTGAGAAATTGAAGATTTGCAGAAGACACTTTGAGGAAGCGCTGAGAAGAGTAAAGCCGATTTCCCAGAGAGAACTAGATATGTATGAGAGAATCTCAAAGGAATTCTCGAAACGTGTAAAGTAAAGAAGCAGATATCTAAGTGAAGAAAACTTTTTTAGTTTCCTCAAATTGCAGCTAAACATCGATTTGCGAAGATGCCGTCTATGCTAAAATTTTCCGCCTTCGCATGCTTATTGCTAAGCCGTAGGTCTCTTATTTTACCGGTCTAGTGGCCACTACATTAACATTCATACCCATAAGGTTCTCTATTATCTTTTCTCCGATTTTTATAGGCGGCTTAACCTCAAGATCAGCCAGCTCCTTCATAATCTCCGGTATCAGTCTCTTCGGAACAGGTCTGTCAGTCTTAACTGAAACCGTCGGCAAGTCTCCACCCCTAACCTTCACAACGCTCATGACGATTCTCATGGGTTCCTTAACTTCTTGACGCACATATTCTAAGCCTCTCACACATTGGTTTCCAGAAATCTTTGCTATTCTTCCATTGTCAACCTCAACTTTGATCTCGCATCCTCTTGGACATATTGTACAGATGAACCTACGCTTTTCAGTCATGTGAAACAGCCTCCATCGTGATTTTATCATTTATCCTTGAGATCTCATCTTTCCTCAGCTTAATTCTAATCATCTCTGCGGGTCTAACTACCGGGAGATTAACGCGCTTATTTATCTCTGGGAATAGGATAGCTGCGTCTCTGATAGGCTTTATTACCCTAGCATACACCATGACATCCCTCGCTCCGCTTAGATAGTGCGGAACAACAAAGCGGATGTTTTCTCCCTTTAGCATCCTCCTAAACCTAAAAGTGGGAATCCCCCCGTTCTTTACGAATAAATATGCTCCCTCAGCGGCTTGTTCACCTTGTTCCAGAACATAATCAACTAGATCATTTATCAATAAGGCGTTCCCGCAGACAAAGACTCCGGGTATGTTTGTCTCAAGATAATCATTCACTAGTGGTCCTCCAGTCGCCGAATCGATTATTACCCCCTTATCTTCGAGCATTGGGATATAGGGTCTGAGGCCAGCTGCAATTATTACGGTGTCACATTTAATAATCCTCTCGGTTCCGAGAATAGGTTTAAATTCATCATCTACCTTTGAAACTACAACCTCCTCAACTCTTCTTCTCCCACGGATCTTTACAACCGATGTTTTTAGGAGCAGCGGAATATTATAGTCATATAGGCATTGAACAACATTTCTTAGAAGCCCTCCGGGATATGGCAGTATCTCTACTACGGCTTTAACTTTAGCACCTTCTAGGACGAATCTCCTAGCCATTATTAAGCCGACGTCACCTGATCCGACAATTAATATCTCCCTACCCGGCATTACACCATCGATGTCCATCATGGCTTGAGCCTCTCCAGCAGTGTATACACCAGCAGGTCTCTGACCAGTGATCCATATGTCGAATATATGCCTCTCACGCGCTCCAGTGGCATAAATGATAGCTGAAGCATCAACTTCTAGGACGCCCTTTCTCGTAATTATCGTAGCTCTTCTCTCAGGGAAGGAAAGATTCAGATCGGCAACATGCGCGCCGACGTAGTACTCTATGCCGAGATCCATAAACTTTTCCAGAAGCCTGTAGATCAGCTCCGTTCCTGTTAGATCCTCTCCGAAGTAATGCAGCCCGAATCCCGGATGTATACACTGCAATGGGACGCCGCCGAGTCTCTCCCTATTCTCAACTAAGATCGAGTTTAAGCCTAGCTCATTCGCCTTTATTGTTGCTGCAATCCCGGCGGGACCACCGCCTACAACAAGGACATCGCACCTATTCCTCATAGAAATTACTCTCCTTAAGTAGAGCCTTAACGTCGCCTATCCCATAATCCGTTCCCTCACCCCGTAACGTCACCCTCCATAACGGGACGCCGAGCTCTCTGGCGATAATCCTTGCGATCCTTAATCGGCAGTAGGATCCTTGACAGAGACCTGTCAGGGCGAACGTTCTAAATTTGACGCCGTCGAGTGTTACTGTTTTCACACCGATCTTCCTCATTCTCCTGATAGCCTCCAGTATCTCGGCTTCGGTAACCATTCTACACATGCAGACAACGTTCCCATAGGAAGGATCCTTTTTTATCAGCCTATTCTGCTCCTTCCTATTCAGATTCCTGAAACTTACGATGCTTCTTCTGTATGGAAGCCATCTTCTCTTCTTTACGAGCTTAATGTCTAGGCCATTCCTTATCAGCTTAACAACATACTGAGCTATTGCAGGTGCAGATGCAAGCCCCGGAGAACGTATGCCAGCGACATTTATGAATCCCCAAGGATCCTCATAGAACTTTATTATCCATCTGCCCATTGGAGGCTCAGGTCTCAGACCGGCAAACGTTCTTATCACCTTGCTTTTGGGAGGAAGTGTCCGCGTTATTCTTTCAGCCTGCGCAAGGACGAAGCTCAGTCCTTCTTTTGAGGTTGAGTTATCTTCCCTCGCATCTTTAGGAAGATCCTCAGCTGTAGGTCCTACGAGCAGATTGTTTTCAGGAGTAGTTGTAACGTATACTCCCTTGGTTATCTCTGTTGGTACTGGATGAAGGATCCTTGCGACTTTCGGGTAGGCTTTCTCGTCGAAGATGCAGTATTCTCCCTTCCTCGGATATATGGCAAACTCGTCTATGCCGGCCATTCTTGAGACCAGATCAGAATATAAGCCTGCTGCATTGATGACTATGTCAGCTTCTATGAATCCTCTGCTGGTTAATACTCCCTTCACTTTGTAATCTTCAATCTTCACATCTAACACTTGGCTTTCAGTATGCAATTTGACGCCGTTATCAATGGAGTTCTCGATGAGCGCTATCACGGCCTTAACGGGATTTATTACCCCAGCTGTTGGCGCCCAGAGAGCTCCAGCTGCATCAGGATTCACATTAGGCTCGAGCTTCAACATCTCATCTCGGTTAATCAGCCTTACCTCTGGAACTCCATTCTTTTCAGCATACTCCAAGTAGCGTTCGGCATTCTTTAGCTCGCGATCATCCAAGGCGATCATAAGCTCGCCTGGCCACCTTACCGGTATGTCCATCTCTCTAGTCCAGCGGCGCCAGAGCCTATTTCCCTCCGCGCATAATTTTGCTCTTAACGGATGTTTTTCAAAATCTTCTTCGTGTCCCGGATGGATTATTCCCGTCGTAGCCTTACTTACGCCCCATCCTACATCCGCTTCCTTCTCAACCAGATGAACCTCTAAGTTTTCATACATACTTAGAACTCGGGAGATCGAGGATCCAATAATTCCAGCCCCGATTACGATGACCTTAATCCTCATCGATTCATCTCCAGCTTATTCATAACCGTAAGCCCATGGGACTTCCTTAGCCCAGTTCAGAGCTCTTTTAACGGCCGCCTTCCATCCTCTGTAAAGCCTTTCTCGCATCTTCTCACTCATCGAAGGCCTAAATATTCTCCCAACCCTCCAGTTCTTTTTGATCTCTTCGAGGTTTCTCCAGAGGTCTACGGCTAACCCGGCGAGGTAAGATGCCCCCAGAGAAGTAGTCTCGAAAACGACGGGGCGCCAGACCTCCACTCCTAAAATATCAGATTGAAACTGCATTAAGAAATCGCTTCTAGCAACCCCGCCATCAACCTTTAGCTTCTCAATTTTCATATGAGTATCGGCTGCAACTGCTTCAGCAACATCCCTAGTTAGGTAGGCTATTGACTCCAGCGTAGCTCTAGCGAGATGCTTCCTTTCTGTTCCACGCGTGATCCCTATTATGACCCCTCTCGCATATTGATTCCAATATGGGGCTCCTAGGCCGACGAATGCCGGAACGAAATATACTCCTCCAGTGCTTGAAGCAGCCTCAGCTAAGGGATTAACTTCAGCTGAGACCTCTATGATCTTTAAGCCGTCTCTGAGCCATTGGATGGCTGCTCCCGTGACGAAGATGCTTCCCTCCAATGCATATGTTACCCGATGCTTCTCAAGCCCATAAAATATGGTAGTTAAAAGGTTATTTTTTGATAAGATCGGAGTTTCACCAGTATTTGCTAAGATAAAGTTGCCAGTGCCATAGGTGCTCTTTACATCGCCTACTTCGAAGCATGCTTGTCCAAAGAGTGCAGCTTGCTGATCGCCAGCGTCGCCGCATACGGGAATTGATCTTCCGCCAAGCATATCTGAAACTTCTGGTCCTGTGTAGCCATATACCTCGCTGTCGCTTGATGGACGTGGAAGCGGCAGAATACTCGGCGGTATTTTTCCCTGAATCTCCAATAGGTCCTCATCCCAGTTAAGCTTGTAAATATTGAAGATCATGGTTCTTGAAGCGTTAGAGTAGTCTATCACGTGTGCTCCATTCTTCTCCGGAGTCTGAACTTCTCCTCCACGCGTAAGATTCCATATAAGCCATGTATCGATGGTTCCGAAGATAACTCTTCCTTTCTTTGCCTTCTCCCTTAAGCCAGGAACATTATCCAGAAGCCACCAGATCTTGGTGCTTGAGAAATACGGATCGGGTAGCAATCCAGTCCTTGACCTAATGAGCCTGGAAAACTTCTTCTTTAGAAGATCGGCAAGCGGAGATGTTCTTCTATCCTGCCAGACTATAGCGTTATACGCAGGCTTGCCGGTTTTAAAGTCCCAGATGACTGTCGTTTCTCTCTGATTGGTAACTCCTATCGCGGAGATCTCTTTCATCTTGACCCTGCTTTTCTCAATCACCTCTTTAATGACCATCTTAGTGTTCATCCATATCTCTTCCGGGTTGTGTTCAACCCATCCGGGCATGGAATATATCTGCTTGTGTTCCCGATACGCCCATCCGCCTTTTACTGGAAGCCCCTCAGATGTAAAGATCATAGCTCTAGTTCCAGTTGTACCTTGATCAATTGTTAGAATCTTCTTGTCCAAGATTTACTCCTCTTTTTCTTCTTTAAAGCGATAAAACAACCAGATGTATTAGGCATCATGGATGATCCCGGTCTTCATTATGAATCTAATCTTACTTATCATAATTTAGATTTTTCATAGCTCTTCCTTAGACAAGTAGGGCTACTGCCACGACGTATTCTCCGCTGTGGCTAATGCTTATAAGTATGCGGCTACCTGGGATTTTATTCATAAATTTCTTCAGTGAATCCCCAGCATTAATGTAGGGTTTCCCAGATTTATCCAGGCATACAATGATATCCTTTAGCTTCACGCCCATGCCTATTCCTAAACCGAGCGATTTTAGAACGGCTTCTTTCACGCAGAACCTACCTGCTAAGTGCGGATAAGGATCCTTCATGGAGAAGCAATAATCTATCTCCTCCTTGGTGAAAATCTTCTCTAAGAATCTACGCCCTCCTCTCTTGACGATGCGCCTAAATCTTTCAATCTCTACTATATCGATGCCTATACCTTTAACCATCAAAAATAGACACCTAAGTCATGTTTTAGAGAAATAAAGGAAATCTGATAATCAATTGACTATTCCAGATTGATTTCTTGCCGGATACCTTTTTCTTGATATACTTTACCATCTGCCCAACAGTTACGTTTTACTTCGCTTATCCCTCGGCTGTCTCTAAGTTGAACTCTTTTTCAAAGGCCGTTGCGAGCTCTAGCTCATCCAAGGAATTCATCAGTAAGTCATGAGCTAGACGCGTATGATACGTTAGGCCTTTAGGGTTAATATCAAACTGTTCAGCGATTATTCTTTTAGATCCAGTCTCCGCATTCTCAATCAATCACTTCGCCACCATTTCGTCGTGTATGCTTTCTTTTAAGAGCGCCTCTGCTCTGCTCTTCCTAATTAATTTTTCCCTCTCCTCTTCAGTCTCTTCATATATTCGTCTTAGAAGCTTCTCGTAGGCTTTCGTCATCTCGATTCCCCTTCGAGCCATCATCGTTCTCTCAGTTATGATCGTTTTCTTAAAACCAGCGCCCCTGCTTAATCTTCCCCTCAAGTACCAGCAGAAGCTCGGTATATACCTCGGCGTGAGTTCGCCTGAGGTCAATATGTTACACGCTACTCCTATAACGCTTCCTGTGTTGAGGAGACATCCTATGCTGAACTTGCAGTGATCCCCGATGAAAGATCCGAGTTTTTGAGTCTTTGTATCTACAATTTTTCCTTTGAAGTATATTTGAACAGTCGTGTAGTTGTTTTTTAGATCACTGCTAGTGGTTAATGCTCCAATGTTGACCCATTTGCCAACGTAAGAGTGTCCTAGAAAGCCTATATGATACTTGTTTGCGTATCCGTGGATTATACATTCCTCAGTCTCTCCGCTGACTCTGCAGACAGGCCCGAAGCTCGAGCCGCTTCTTATTTTTCCACCTAATATCAGGCAGTTCTCACCTATGGCGCTCGGCCCTTCTATTCGGCTGAATGGGTGGATCACCGCTCCCTCATCGATGATTATCGGCCCGTTCTCCACATCTAATACTACGTATGGATATATCTTGGCCGTCTTTGCAATGTACAAGTTCTCCTTGTCACCCAGTATCACACATGTAGAATGAACGTCGCCGCGTATCCCGCTGCCTAAAGCTCTAAAGTCTTCCTCTATTGCTTTAGAATTCTCATTTATCAAGTCCCACGGGTACTCTATCAGAGTTAAGTCCGTTTCTTTGGTACTCAGCTCTTCTCTGAGATTCTTCAATGTGTCCTCTAGGCTTCCGGCGAGCATCTTCTCCATAGTAGCCTTTTTAACTCTAGCATAGACTATATCCTCGCCCTTTACAGCTATTTCTTCGTCTCCCTCGAGCTTCAAGTCTCCTTTCTTGGGTAGGAGGCGCCCATTTACTATGAATACATCGTCCTTCAAGGCTTTGAGGTTATTTACAAGTCCGTCCTTTACATTTTCTTTGAAGACCGCGGCCAAGTGTTCTCTGAGGAAATAAACAGTTTCAGCTGCGGGAAGGTCCCTCTTTATCTTTTCCATAAGCGTGGTCTTGCCGCATCTGAGCTCAAATACCGGCCTCGTCATAGTCATAGGATAAAAATTATCATATTTTTGGTCCTCGAATATGCATATTTTCAAATGTATTTCCTCCTAACCCAGTCTCAACCTATGACAATTTATCTTTTATTTAGCTTCACCCCTCTCAGAATTAGTTACGCTCAGCATCACAAGTAGCAGAAGAATTCTATAATTATTTCTCGATATACAGGATGCCTTTACGATTGCAAGGCAGACATTTAGGGAAATATTATAAGTTTTCCCGTTACATAAAAGCCGTTAAAGGAAATCAGTGAATATGCTCTTGAATGAATTATGGAGTGGGCTACAATGTCCTTCGTGAAGCTTTTAGAAGAAGAGTACGTTAAGAAGCATCCGAGATCAAGGAAGCTTTATAGTCGAGCTCTGAGATGCTTTGCGAGCGGAGTTACCCATGACGGAAGATACGTGAAGCCTTTCCCAATATACATGGCTAGGGCTGATGGAACCAAGAAGTGGGATGTTGATGGAAACGAGTATATAGATTACGTGATGGGACATGGCGCGTTACTCTTCGGATATAATGATAAAAGACTGAGGAGAGCTATCGAATCGGTTCTTTCGAATATTCATATGGGTTCATGCACGGAGCTTGAGATAGAATGGGCTGAAATGATAAAGAAGCTAGTTCCATGCGCCAGGGATGGATTCGTGAGAGCATGTGCCTGCGGAAGCGAAGCCATAGCAATGGCTGTTAGACTCGCAAGAGTGCATACTGGAAGGGACAAGATAGTAATCCATGAGGGATGCTATCATGGAAAATGGGAGGCAGTCATTCTTGCTCATAACGGCCCACCATATGGTTTATGCAATGCTCGAGGAATACCGAGATCCGTACGCGAAAACACAATTATTGTACCGTATAATAAGCCTGAAATCGTTGAGAAAATATTCGCTGCAGGAAATGTGGCATGCATAATTCTGCAGGGGAACGCGCCTTACACTAAAGAGTATATGGAAGAGCTGAGAGAACTCACCGAAAAGTATGGAGTTGTCTTCATACTTGATGAGGTCGTCTCCGGATTTAGATATGCGGCTGGAGGCGCCCAAGAATACTATGGGGTTACGCCGGATTTAGCCGTCTTAGGTAAGATTGTTGGCGGAGGTGCTCCTATAGGAGCAATATGTGGAAGCCGAGAATTACTCCAATATTACGAATTCAGAGACGACGAGTATTGGAACCGCTTCGTGAGAATCTCGCTTGGAGGAACATGGAATGCTCAGCCAATCTGCATAAGTGCTGGTTTAGAAGCTATGAAGATTATAGAGAAGGAACGCGATGAGATTTATCCCCGCCTTTATAAGATATGTGAGAGAATAGTGAATTGCATCATTAAATGTGCAGAGGAGGCTGGCATAAAAGTATCTGTAGGAGGCGCGCCGCCTGAGAGACCAATGGCCTTCATCCATCCGAGGTTTGGAGAGGGATCTAATCCTTTAGCCGCGTATGCATTCTATCTTTCAATGACGAATAATGGCGTCTATCCGTATGGAACCGGAAGGTTCATGCCATGTGTTAAGCATTCCGATGAAGACTTGGAGAAGACTGAGAATGCCATACGGAAAGCTATGGAAGTCTTAAAGAAGGATAATCTTGTTCCATCCTGTGGCTCCTGAAACACTCAGGAACTTCTTTGTCCTTCCCAAACAGTCATATCTTAAGAGTCCAGTTAAGTTTGTCCTCATCTCCTAAAGCATACTGGAATGTCACTTTTACGCCAAAATCTTCTCGTAGTTTACCATATTAACTCTATACGGCAACATCCATTTTTAGGATTCTATACATCCAAAAACGATCAGTACCTTTAAAACTCAAAAAAGGCTTTATATAGGAGAAGATATGGTTGGTGAGTTTTGTGTCTAGAGAAGCGGAGGAGAAAATAGATTACGAGATAAAGTATAGGCCTGCATACTCTCTTTTGGAGGTTCATCTTCCCCCAGAAAGCGTCATAAGGGCCGAAGCAGGCGCGATGATCTATATGTCCAGCAACATTGAGGTCAAGACTCATACAAGGATAAGAGAGAGGGGCATATGGAGAGCCGTTAAGATCTCCCTGCTGGGAGGAGAAACGCTTTTCGTGAACGATTATATAGCCAAGAACAAGCCAGGCATTGTCGGTTTCGCATCAGCTCCACTCGGCGATATAGCGGTGCTGGAAGTGAAGGAAGATAGGGGATATATTATTCAGAGTTCAGCCTACATAGCTTCTTCTTCAGGAGTCGTTCTGGACACTGAATGGCAGGGATTTAAGGGATTATTTGGGCAGAACCTCTTCATGATCAAGACAAGTGGAGACGGGAAGCTCTTCATAAACACTTTTGGAGCTATTGAAAAACGTAAGTTAAGGGAAGGTGAGACGATCGTCGTGGATAACTTTCACTTGGCAGCTCTGAGCACAACGTGCAAGTATAAGGTGAAAACTTTCGGAGGGCTTAAGGCAACTTTGCTCGGAGGGGAAGGCTTGGTCACCGTGGTGGAAGGACCGGGAGAAGTATACATACAAACAAAGAATCCAATGGAGTTTGTGAATTGGCTCTGGAGATACTTGGGGCCGATGATGCATAGAGACTCAGGTGGCAATTGGTCGAGAGGAATATCATTTAAATGGGGTTTATAGGAGAATTAGCGTCTAAAAGGCTTTAAATCCGCCTTATCTTGCTCGTGATGGATGTGTAAATGCTGAAAGCCACACCTACGGCTATCAGCACTGCTCCTAGAGAGAAGAATGAGCCAGAGTACCCGAACGAAGCCATTATGAAGCCTGTGAATATCGGTCCAGCCATCTGACCGATATCCATTATTGTTGCCAGGAAGCCCATAGCCGCACCATAGGATTCCTTGTCCGCAAGATCCCCAACAAGTGCAGGCGCAGATGAAATGATCATTGAAAAACATAGTCCAAATGTTACAGAGATGAGTAGGAGCGGGATGAACTGGATGTTGTATGGAATCGCGAGTATTGATATTCCTCCAAGCACTAGACCGCCAATAATAGGAAGCTTCCTGCCCACCCTGTCGGAAAGCCGCCCCATAAACGGGTTAATTATGGGGATCAAGATCAGCTGCATCCCCATAATTATACCTATCAATGAAGGATCCATCTTCGCTACGTTCTTCAAGTAGCCTACAAGGAAGAACTCTAAGGCTCCATAGACATATCTCGCTGCGGCCTCCGTCACACTAGCAATGAGAATACTATGATTCCGCAGAACCACCCGGAAACCCTCAAGCTTCCCAACGTTCCTCCTCTTCTCTGACCGTCTGGCTGGCTTATCTGTGACTTGTCTGGAAAGCATCAAACCAGCTGCAAGGGTTAATATGCCAAACAAGCCTACAGCAAGGTAGACCATACGATAATTCCATAAAGTAAGAGAGAGTATGAAGCCGCCGAGAAAAGGCGCAGCGCTCCGTCCAACAATCGTAGCGGATGTGAACGTTGAAATCTTCTCCCCTCTTCTTGAAGGATAGTATTCAGCCAAAGCCGCCCTTGCAACCGGAACGAAGATTGCCGTTGCAAATCCATGATAGAAGCGAACGAGAATCAGTTGCCACCAAGAATTTATGAATGTATAAAGAAAAGGCGCCGACGCAAATATTATGGCTGACACCAAGAGAATCTTTCTCCTTCCAACAATGTCTGAGAGCGATCCAGCTGGAAAGCTTATTAGAACTCCTGGAAGAGTCGATGCGGCTGCAACAAACCCCATAAAGGCCTCAGGAGTCCCAAGACTCTCCGCGAAGGGATTTAGAACAGGATTCTTAGACATTGTGGAGCTGAGAATAGCAAACGCGCCCATCACACATAAAATAATGAAGAAGACTTCATTTCCATCCAACTCCGCTGGCTCTTTATTGTTTCGCGCTGAGAACTCCATGGGCTCTCATTAATAAGTTCAACATATTAATCTTTTGAATTACGAAGTTCCCCCATATAGGATGTCCTGTTCATTCATGGACTTGCTAGAGACTATTCTAGAATAGAATCTGAAAAATCAAGTTCCCGTTGCTGAGGGGCTTCAAGGTAATACCGTTAGATGAGACCATCGAGTTCTGCGGAGGAACATCTACAGCTATGAGCCAGCCTTGGAGATGTTGGACGAGACGTAGGGCTTGGGGTTAGGCGCCAAGTATAGAGATGCCGAGACAAATCTCTAGTGGTAAGTTATGACCGCGATTCTTCGTAGAGAGGGAGAACGAGATCCTCAAAACCATCAGGGCCTTCGCTGACGCAAGTCTCGATTTTCGTCGTGGTCGATGGTTATGCCATCAGTAGCCTTGGAAGAATTCAAAAAGCATAGACCCGAATTTACGGCCGCTATGATCCAAACCTACAAGTCTGGGTCTACGAATTTAAGGT
>JAGGUU010000022.1 GCA_021158305.1 Candidatus Bathyarchaeota archaeon | reverse complement strand
CTATTGGGTCGTGCATGTCATCCCTACAATATTATCATGCGTGTAGGCTAGGGATCCTTATTCCTTGGAAGCCCTCTAAGACTATTTACATGGATTGTTGGAGCTTGAATAGGGCCGATAGGGGAGGATTGATCCTAGACGCTAAAACAGGTGTTTATTGGAATGTGGCCGAATTAGATTTTAAGAGCCTATATCCAACCCTGATGCTGAAACATAACATCTCCGGGGAGACAGTGAACTGTGAATGCTGTAAGGATAATGGGGAGAAGATTCCTGAACTCGATTACCATGTTTGTAGGAGGTGGAGGGGGATCGTTCCGAGAGCAATAGAGTTGCCATTAAAGAAGAGGATGATGTATAAGGAGCTGATCAAGGAGGCTGGAGATGGTCGGCTGAGAACTCTTTACAAGTCTAGGTCTGATGCGTTGAAGTGGATTCTGGTTACGGCCTTCGGATACTTAGGCTATAGGAACGCCAAATTCGGTTCTAGGGAGGCTCATCTAGCCGTCTGCGCCTTGGCGAGAGATGTATTGCTGAAGGCGATTAGGATAGCCGAGGAGAATGAGTTCAAGGTGATTCATGGAATAGTTGACTCGCTATGGGTTCGGAGGGAAGATGCAGATGACCAAGACTACCTAAAGCTCGCTAAGAAGATTGAGGACGAGGTCGGCCTCCCAATAAACTATGAGGGGAGATATAGGTGGATCACATTCCTACCATCAAGAACCCATCCAAGTAGACCGGCGAACAATAGATACTTCGGAGTATTCATGGATGGCAGATTAAAGTATCGTGGTATTGAGGCTAGGAGGAGGGATACGCCTCCAATAGTCAGAAAGATGCAACTAGAGATCTTAGAGAAGTTGGCTGAGGCGAGAGCTCCTGAACAGCTCAGGGAGAAGGCGTTAGAAGCCATTGAGATCTATCGAAGATATGCTAGGAGGCTGATCCTAGGAGACGTCTCAATCGAAGACCTGGCGATAACCCAGATTCTGAGCATGGATCCAGATGATTATGTGGTTGATGCTAGGCAGGCGGTGGCCGCTAAACACCTCGAGAGAGCTGGAGTAAAGGTCGCTCCAGGACGGGCGGTCACATACGTGGTAGCCGGAACCAGCGGCCTCTCTAAGGCCATCCCAATCCAGCTTATCGAAGAAGGCTCATATAGGCTAGAGCCATACCTGAGGATGCTGGAGAAAGCTGCATACACGATGATCACACCTATTCTAGAAAGTCTTAGAGCTCCTCATCAAATCTATGATATGGATTCTTTATAAGTTTGGAGGGACGAGTGGCGAAGCTTCTTCTTTCATGTTTCGGCTCCCATCACAGCGGCTTCGACCTCTTTGAGCTTGTCGAGGACGTATTCTCTGAAGCGTCTTCATCCACCACTATGAAGGACTTTTTCTCCGGCTTTATCTAAATACTTGCTCGTGGCTCTTCTCTTGTTTAAGGCGTTTAGCTCCTCTTTCAGTTCATCGGTTTCCTCTCTTCCTAGGTGCAGGCTCCTGAATCCATCCAATACACCTTTGATCGGGAGAGACCGCATCTCCGAGCTCAAGGGGTTCACGGGCATGGAGAGCGAGGCGGCTGCTACCTGCTCTCTTATGGCAGCCACCAAACAGAAGACCAATAGGATGAATAGGACGGGGCGTCTAGTTGGCGTCGAGCTTTCTGAAGTGAAAGGTCTCAATAGGTGGGAAGGCCATCATCCATAAGCGGTGGAAACTTTCATCACTGCCTAGGATGATCAAAATGACATGTGAAGCTTTAAACTTGAATCTTAGAAAGGTGGAAGCTTAAATCGCGCATGAGATCCATTTCTCTGGAAATGGCCGTGATAGTTGAGTTTAGCATAATTCCCATGAGGGAGGGGACTAGCGTATCGAAGCTTATCGCTCCAGCGATAAAAGAACTCGAGAAACGCGGGGTAGAAGCATGTAACAACTCCAATGTGCACGATAATCGAGGAAAAATGATTTGGAGAAGGCTTTGGAATGTGTAAGAGCAGCTCATGAAGCAGTGATGAAGGAGTTTGCGCCGGAAGAGAAGTTGGTCTCATTGAAAAAGCAGCTTGCAAAAATCAACCGTAAATTAGTTCGCGATCTGGAGTTTGAATACCTGATACGTTTCCCCATGTGATGCGCCGGCTTGCCAGAGCTGGTATTCATGTATGGTGATAATAAGAGAAGTTAAGCAGGAAACCTAAACACCAAACCATAAACTATAAAGTAAACCACTTGCATTAAAAGTATGAGGCTAAATGAGAGGTTTTGAGACATGGTCAGGATAGACTCATCCTCTTATGGGTCCATTACTGTAGATGGTAAAACCTATCACCATGATGTTTACGTGCTTCCTTCTGGCAAGGTTGAGGAAAGGGAGTACGGCCATACCTTTACAAGGGATCAGATTGAGTATGTGCTGAAAGAAAACCCTGAAGTAGTTGTCATTGGAAAGGGTACGTCGGGGCTGGCAGCTCTGAGTGACGATGCAAGGGCCCTCTTGGAAAAGGCGGGAGTAGAAATAATAGAAGACCATACGCCAGCGATAGTGGATAAATTTAACAAGCTCGCAAAAACAAAAAGAGTCGCCGCTATTATTCATGTTACTTGCTGAGAAGCCATCCACGAAAAAGCTTTCTCTAAGACCGGTGAGGAAGCTCCTCCATCCAAGATAGACTTCCAGAAGGTCGAGGTTCCCGGGAAAGTCCTCCACCTAACGCTCTTGGGCGAGAAAGAGCTTGCCGAGAAAATTCTCAGAGAAATTAATCAAGTTGCTATTTAAGCTGGCCACACATGTGCATGGCAGTTAGCTATCTTGAATGGGAATTTGAGAACTATGCTCGTCGGAACACCGCCTATCAGACCATGCCACGAGAGCTTTCTCTCAGATCTAGTGAAGTGGCTGTCGATAAAATCTAGTTTTAAGGGGGTTAGAAACCAGCTGAAGTCATAGGTCTCATCCAGCTTCGCACCTTTCATGTCGCATTTAAAGACCGTCACCCTTCTAGCCCTATCAAAGCTGACATCAGGGTTGCCGATCTCTATGCTATAGGTCTGTCTAATTTTCTCAACTAAAAGTGATTTAAACGATTTTTCATTCTTAACTATCTGGGAAAACTGCGTCTCGCTCCATTCCAGTTCCTCTTGATAATGGATCACCGCTCCCTCGGCAGTCATCGATATGTTTCTGCTAAGAGGCCTCTCCAATAGCCAGAACGACGCATACATTTTCGTCACGGTATATCTTTCAGTGACCGTCCTAGTTAGGGTCAGGGTATAGGTTAAGGTCGTCGTCTTAATGGCTGGGGGGCCCATGAGTAATCCGGCGAAAATGACCGCCACAACTAAGACGATAACTACCATGAGGGTTATTAGAACGGCTCTTTGCATCAACAAATTACTCAGCTACACTATTTAAAAATTTATGGGAAGACTTGCGGAAAGTTAGCCCCCCACGGATCCATGGGGGTTTAAAGCCATCCTATGCGAAGATCCTAGAGAAGCAGAGGTTAAACTTGGACAAAAATGTGAGGTAACCGCCCAAATATGTCAAGGTTTAACTTCGCCTTTCTTTTTTCTTATAACTGCACTTTAAAGCCAAGTATCCTGTTTGTAGAACTTGATGACGGGGAAGATCAGAAAAATAGGGGGTTACCCTTGTTAGGCGGCTGCCTCCGGCCTGTTGATGTATAGCTTTCTCTTCGCCTCCTCCTTTATCCCTTTTCCTTTTATAGCATCATACCCGCTTTTCCAAACTGATGAACAGATGCGTCACATTATTCACTGGTGGTAAGGAGTCGGTTTTCTCGATTCTGAAGGCTAAAGAATATGGCTATAGAGTGGAGGAGCTAGTTTTCCTAGAAAAGCCCGGATTCTCCGTACATAAGGTCAACATACAGGCTGTGAAAGCTGTCGCTCAAAATGCTGGGACATGCTTTGGAAGTACTTAAAGTAAGTGATGAGATCCGAAAAGACAGATCGCTCATCACATATCTGGATAGATTAAAAGAGCAGGATATAACCGTGTTGGTTACTGGAAACGTGAAAATCGAGGAGAATCACAATACTTACGCTAAACTATGCGAAAAGGTAGGACTTGAATTGGTTGAGCCGCTTTACAATCGCGATACTTTGAAACTTCTACTAAAGTACATCGAAATCGGATTGGAATTCCTTATAATGGGGATAAGGAAAAAATAGCTTAAGCCTCGAATGGCTTGGAAAAACAATTACAAGAGAAAACTTCGAGGAATTTCCCGCAGAAGCTCTTAGTAAAGGGATAGACCCCTGTGGCGAATACGGGGAGTACCACACTTTAGTTGCTGGATTGAAAGAAATCAAAGTTGATTTAAAACCAGTTAAAATCGAGATAAGCAAAAACAATATGAACTATCTATTGATAGATGTACTAGAAAAATCTTAGGTAGATGCTTAGTTCAGAAGGTGGCTGTACTCGTTGTGGCATTCGTAATTGCCAGCGTCACTATCTTCGTCACGGTCATTATGACTGTTTGAGTCAAAATATTTGTAAGAATCAAAGTTATGGTTTCCCGCTAATCGGTTAGCCGTATTGAGTCTATGTTTAACGATTTCTGATAATCTGCCGAATTAACGTATCGGAAATTTTAGTTGCATAGACTACCGCATAATTCGTCAGATTTTCACATCTTCTTGTTGTATAGTGTCCATGTGCCAGGGTTAAATTCGTTTTCGTAATCTGTGATCTGCGCGTAGCCGTTTTCGATCAGCCATTTGTTCACGTTTAGGACGTGAGTGGAGTTGTAGTCTATGAACACTACGCATACCAATCTGTTGTATCTATCCATGATGTAGAGGTCGTCCACATCTAAGTAGACCTTCCTATTAAGAACCAGATTGATTAGAGCCCCTTTAGCCTCCTGTCCACCCTCCTCGGTTAGCTCCGGAGCGTTTATATCGGCTAGCCTCACCCTACCAGAAGGAAATGCGTCAAACGTATCTCCGTCAACAACCTTATAGACGGTGGCTACTAAGTCGACCTCCGCCCCCTCTATTTGAATAGACTCCGCGGTCTTAGTGGTCGTCACGGTTTTCGTCGTATAAACGGTTGACGTTGTGGTACTCGTCGATTTAACGTAAGTGGTAGAAGTCTTGGTTGAGGTTATCGTGCTGGTTAATGTGGTATAAGTGGTAAGTGTCGTGGTCTTTGTTGATGTAAGATGGGTAGTAGCGGTCTCGGTTAAGGTTGTTGTGCCGGTGGATGTAGTGTATGAGGTAAATGTTGTGGTTCTCGTCATAGTTACTGTTCTAGAGAGAGTTATGTAAGAAGTAGTTATAGTAGTGACAGTTCGTGTAGTTTTCTCAGTTAACCACGTAGTAACGATCTTCTTAACAGACTCGATTATCGATGAAACCTTTTCAATAATCTCGGTAATGGTTTTCGACACATAAGCGGTAACGGTTTGAGTAACGAAATATGCTTGGGATTCCCTACTTGATGAGGTAATAACAGTAGGCTCTTGAAGAGATATTGATGGAGCTGTTATGGTAACGGTGGATGTAACGGTTCGGCTTGTGGCCGGCTGCAATGGATTAACGCTGAGACCGGCGAAAAATCACAGGAACAACATAGAACCCACGAGCAAAGCTACTATGGCCCCACGCATTTCCCTACTAAACAAAATTGCTTGATAACCAATATAATATTTCTCTCGAGAGATCATTATGGAAAGCTTTATTCAGGTGGATGATTACCGGGTATTGAATTAGAATGTATGGTTTTTGGGACGGGCTATTATGAGGGGCTCCCAGACAACGATAAGCTGAAAGCCTATCAGATCGTTAAGAGATTCTTTGAGAAAACTAAATAATTATGGCTCTAATAACAAATTAAAAAATAAAAAGATCCTAGGCGTGAAGCTCGACTGATGCCTGAGCTTCTTCGCCGACTTCTAGGACTAGGACCGCGAATTTGAATGAGTTCGGCTCTAAGCCCCAGACTCCGAAGGCGTAGGAGAAGGACCTCGACCCACCCGGCTCTAAGTCTCTAACGGTGACATTATAATCATATTCCGAATAATGTTTGCCTCCCTTGTATGGGAATATCATGAACAGGAGTTCTCGTATAGGCCTGTCGCCGGTATTGCGTATGCTGATGTCGCAATCCGTCGCGAAGGATCCAGGCTTCTTGGGGGGAAGGAGATAGGATCTGAACCTTATGATGATCGTCAGGTTCAAGCCCTCGGGCTTCCACACGGCCGTTAACGGATACTGGAGCGAGAGGTTGGTGAACGTGCTGTTGATGGTCACTACCTGAACATTCTTCACCAGCGTAACAGTCTGTGTTACCGTGCTGTAGGCCGTAGTCGTGATCATACTGGTCTCTGTTTTCGTCTCGGTTACCATTTTCGTCTCCGTTATTTTACTTGTAACAGTTTCCGTCTTGTAGATCGTGGTGGGCGAGGCTGTGGTAACCTTCATAGGCGACGTCGTGGTAGATGTCAGAATTTTCGTGGTCGTTACCGTTGGAGTCAGGAAGTAGCCCCCAGTAAAGCCAGCAAGGAGACCTATTATCAACACAACAGCGACGAGAATTCCAGCCCTCATCAAGAGGCCTCTTTTTAACATGAGAAATAAACTTTAATGGCCGTAATTTTTCCCCTCTCGCTTAAGTTGACTGCCAATATTTTCATCCACACTCCCCTGCTCATGGGTGAGATAATCTGGTAAGAAATCCATTGTTCGAGCTTGATGTTTACATTCTTCACTCCCCTATTCATCGGAAATGTTAGAAAATGCGGAAGGCATGTACATTAGAATGTTGTCTAGGGTTCAGGTAGCTAGTTTCATAGTAATGGGGATCCAAATAGCTGAAAACGGGACGACTAAGATTGTTCTCAAGTATCTAAAGTATTACAACAGAATTCCCTACAATTACTTGGACTCTAACAGAAGATTGGTAATTCATTATACCAAAATTTGTGAGAAAATGGTAAGGTATTATAAATCCTACATTACACCCGATTTAGAAGTAAGTTTTCCAGCAACTGACGTATCTGTGATATTGCATGGAAGCGGCGCCGAAATATTCGTTGTCTCATATGCTCAGAGCCCCGCCGAGCCGATTT
>JAGGUU010000083.1 GCA_021158305.1 Candidatus Bathyarchaeota archaeon | reverse complement strand
GTGAGGGGCTGGTGTGCTGATCGTAACCCGCCTTCTGTTTAGACGGCATTTGACTATACGGGCTACCCGCGTCTCGCACAGACTCATCGACGCCTATTTGCCCTTTCACCCCGCAGGACAGCCGTTTCACCGTTTCCACCCGGCCTACTCGGCGACTTAGCACGCCTCAGCGTCACAGGTCCGGGTGGACGTTCCGTTTCTGTTCTGGAGCCAGGGCTCTCGCCCTACGCCTTGCGGCGTTGCGGTCTGTGTGGTGGGCGGGGTTTCCTCAGGCCTTACGGCCCGACAGCCGTCCGTCAGCTCACCAGCCCCCGCCGAATAAAAACGTACAACATGTGATAAACTTTTTGTTTAGAGTTTTTTGAATCCGTACCGGGCTGTTTCCCTCTCGAATTGTGTTAGGGTATTTACCGATCCACAGGAGGGGCATTTCAGTAGTTCTCCGCGCCATGTTCTTCGGCAGTTACTACAGTATGTTAGAGGCTGATCGTACGTATAGAATCCTATGTGATGCTGATCGATTATATTTCTCGTTATTGAGAGGAGTTCTTCTGGTGATGCTTCAAGGCTGTCGAGTGAGATTTTCGCTAGGTGACTCCCAGAAATAATCTTCTGCATATGGGATTCGATCTTCAAGTATCCTTCTAGAGGAATTTCAGCATGATGAGGGACAATGTTAAGGTTTGTGTAGTATGGTCTTTCCCTTTCGCCTTGTGTGAGAACTGTTCCAAGCCCGTATCTCTCGATATCTAGCTGAGCAAGCCTTGTTGCAGCTTCGAAATCATATGGCAAACCTAGTTTAAACCTCATGTTAGCTTTTCTGCCGTACCTCTCAACATGATCGGTCAAGAAAGAGATCACTTTATCCGCGAAGCTAAGTGCGTAGGAACTCTCTTGAATGGTCTCTCCAATCATGAACTGAACAGCTTCGTTTAGTCCTACAAAGCTTAGGATTAAAAGGGAATTATCTATTCTAAAGTAGTAATCTCCATCTTTTCTCTGCAAGAGGAAAGGAAGAAGACCTTCTTTGGCTCTGCTCTCGATTGTTTGATGCTTGATCTTTAATGCTTCAAGGCCTTTCTCTGTGAATTCTCGGATCTTCTCGAAGAATCTATCTTCGTCCTTAGCGGACTCGTAAGCCGCCCTTGGAATATTCACTATAACTTGATCCATACATCCAGTTCTTATCGTATCAATCTCCCAATCCTCTTTCCAGTCAGTGACGAATCTAGCTCCTATGGTCGCATAGGACGCATATCTTTGAGATTTAGGAATAAGATTCGCAAAATATGGAAGTCCGTGGACAGCGAGTTCGTGTGCCAGCTCCAATATCTCCTCATATTCACCGCGTATATTGTCTCTAATCTTAACTATGATTGCTGGGTTCAGTAGAGGCTTTTCTTCTACGCTTTCCTTTAAGCACTCTAGGAACGCTGAGGCTATGAGTAAGCTTTCATCCACGAAGTCTCCGTAGACGCCTACTTCTCTTCCTTCGCATCCGAAGGCTTTATGCTCGGCTAAGAATCGGGGAATATTGACTTCAAGCCCAAATGATACTTCCGTTGGCACGGTCAGGTTGATTGATGCTAGAAAAAGGGAGATCTCCTCTTTGATGTCTTCAGGAGATACATTCTTAGCAAAAGGAGCTAGGAAGACATTTATGAAGTCAAAAACTTGTTCTAGGGATATTTCAGATGCTGCTAATTGAAGAGCATTAATAAGCAAAGAGAAAGCAGACCTTAAACTTTTAGGCCTTCCCGCTACACTTATCTTTAGGGGAGATCCGGGTAGGAGACCATACTGGATGAAGACTCTAGCATCATGCATAAACACGCTTGGTTTCAGAATCCAGGATCCAAGATTAGCTATATGGATCTCTCCTGAAATATGGGCGTCCGCTACCTTCCGGGGTAGAACATTTAGAAGGGTGTATTCGCCTATAACTCTTCTACCAGCTGTCATCTGAACATCTTCAACATTAGCGGATTTTCCGCTCATCTCCTTCATCAGAAGGGTTACGTCGTATACTGGAAAGCCGAGACGCGTCATTTTGTGACGATACTCCTCCAGTCCCCTCTCGATCAGTATAGCGTTGACGAATTCTCGGATTAAAGGCGCCGTTAAGTACTTTGTTCCGAGCTTCAAGAGTCTTCTCTCAGCTTCTCTTGCAACTCTCTGGGCGAGATCGGCTGGGACGCTTGCTTCTCTGATGAGGGATTCAGCGATCTTATTTCTGTCGAATCTTTCAATCGCTAAGCGCGAGGTTCTCACGAGCATCTGCTCTCTATACATGCTGTTTTCTATTTCATCGGCGAATTCGACGAGGCTTCTACCAAGTCCTGTGATGTAGTATTTCCTAGAGTTCGGGTCAGACGCTATCAGATCCATACTTATTAAGGTTTTTAGATGATATGCGAATCTACCTGCATCTCTGCTCGGGCTTAACTTCAAATTGTTCATTATCTCCGTGTATGATAATGAGCCTCTGTCGTATAGCATTCTTAGAATATTAAGTCTGAGAGGCGAGGCAACCGCCCTAAGGATCTTCGCTCCCAATCTTCTTTTCAAGACTAAAACTCCCACTAGAAAGCTTTATTGCTGGGTCTCATAGGTCAATGACTAAATTATTTATGCAAATCTTCTTTTTCCATTAGATGCAGATATATCTTACGATGATAAATCCTTAATTGCTTCGATGAGAACAATTGTTTCGAAGAATAAATTCTGCTTATCGATTATTCTCGCCTTAAGGCCTTGTTTATTAAGCTCCCTAACCGTTTTCTCCACATTTGAAAGAGTTGATTGAACGATGAGAATCTTTCCGCCGATCTTTAAATGTTTAGGCGCTTGCCCGATAAAGGAGTCAATAACCCTTCTTCCGCTTCTCCCACCCGCCCATGCATACTCAATTGGACTGTTAGGCTCCCCATTCTCAGGGAGATATGGCGCGTTGAATAGTATCGTGTCAAAGATGGACTTTTCAATTAACGGTGCGAAGAGATCTCCAACAATAACGTCAACTTTGTCTGATACTCCATTCATTTCGATATTTAGCTTTGCACATCTGGCGGCGTGTGGATTTATATCTACAGCAACGACATGTTCAGCTTCATAAGCTGCAAGGATTGAGAGGATTCCGCATCCGGTTCCCATATCGAGAACTAAGCCTTTGGCCTTAAGATTTTTAGCGATCAGAAACGTGTCCTCCGCTGGTTCATAGACATCATCGGATATGTAAAGGGCTAATTCTCCGAATCGAATCTTCTTTAGAGATTTAGATTTGTGAAGATTCAAAGGAGGACCTCGAATTTCATATTCTTCATTACTCTGGGAAAGGCAATCCTTAAATCTATCTTTGCTTAAATTTCTTTGAGGCTTAAAGGCTTTAGTTAACCGATGAGGAACATGCGCCTCTCTGAAGAGTGATGTGCGAACTGGTGCTGAGGTTAACTAACATTTCTTCTTAAGCCCCAGATAACTTATCCTTCTCCTATTTTTGGGATAACTTTTTGCGGATCGCTTTTTAGTCTTGATACGCTTAGGCTTGATCCAGTGTCTCCTCTCAATGCTTCTTCATTCTTCACAAATCTCTAATCTTAAAAATTTATATTAGGACGCGGTGAATAATGCGCTTTCTAAAGCACGGATGAGATCTAGATGACTCGTAATAGGAGAGGCTTGGCTCTTTTATTTGCAGCGAATATCTTCCTATCCACCATCTTTTACGCAACATATGTATTTATCCCGCTCTTCATCAGGAACTTGGATGCTTCAGTCTTTGAGGTGGGCATTGTTCTATTCATTAGTAATGCTTCAGCAACCTTCACAATGATTCTAAGTGGGTATCTCTCCGACAAGTACGGGCGGCGGAAAATAATAGTACTAAGCGGCATAATTCAGTTCATCACTCCTTTGCTGTTCATGTCTGCCAAGAAATGGGTTGAAACCATAATTTACGCAAGTCTAAACATAATCTCCGTATCTTTGTTTGTATCATCCAGGGCGGCTATGATAATCGACCTTTCAGAGAGGGAATCAGCTGGAGAAGTCTTCGGGTTGATGAATACCGCATGGCCGATAGGAGGACTAATAGGCCCGTTTGTAGGAGGATTAGTAGTTGACAGGTACGGATGGAACTTCTTCTTTTACTTCATATGCGCCCTTGCAACTCCATATTTGCTTATAGGTTTATTTCTTCCTGAAAGCGCTAAGAGGCTCTATAAGGCTGAGACAGGAAAGACTCAGTTCTCACTCAGGCATATAGCCTCAACTCTAGCTTTTTTCATAATCCTGCATATAATAGCGAATATGTCGGTAGGGGCGCTTTCAACGGTCCTCCCATTTTATCTAACTGAGCAATTTGGGAAGACGAAAACGGAGGTTGGAATATTCTTCTCGGTTGGAACGGGACTGGCGGCTCTGATATCTCAGCCTTCAAGCGGATTTCTATCAGACAAGATTGGAAGAAAGAAGATCATAGCCTTAAGTGTTCTTCCAATCCCGATATTGTATATGCTCTTCACGGCTACTAATGATTACTTGCTTAGCCTTTTAGTCTACATGGGAATCTACGGTTTATGGAGCGCAACCTGGCCTGCTTCGAACGTGTACATAGCTGAGATCTTCCCGCATAGGAATAGAGGATTAGCCGCCGGGATAAGGCTCACATCGATTCGTTTAGGAACAACTATAGGTCCTTTAATGGGAGGGTTTCTCTGGGACAACTTCGATATTCACGCAGTATTTCATTATTTAGCTGCACTCATGGCCATAGCTCTCTTGATGGCGTTAATGCTCAAAGACGAGTCTAAATTTGTCAGTAGCAGATTGTCTTCTAAGCTCAGAGAGATGGATTAGAGTAGAGTGATCTTTAGGATATATCTGGTCTTGAAGCAATGTTGCCTCTATTAAGGATTCTCTCGAGGCATCCTCTGGGATAATGAAAAGAATATATGTCTCCGCCACTAGGCAGATTAGATGTGAACGGTGAAGCATCTACTCCCGATCTTCTACCTAATGAGCGTGCATATTAATTATCATAACAATCACCCACACGCTAATTCTTCTGTCATACCAAAAGATGTTTTCCTAAATTAAACCCTTAAAGAGCCGAAAACCTCATATTTAGGATTATTGACCATCCAAATGGGGGTCGTCGGCTAGCTTGGTCTAGGCTCCGAGCTTCGGGCGCTCGGGACCCCGGTTCAAATCCGGGCGACCCCACCACAGCAGAAACTACGTTTCTGCACTCTTGCCGAGAAATGAAGTTTATAAAGGATTGCTTACCTAGTCATTTAAGGAGTTACATTTTAACCCATTCTAATCTAGGGATTTACATGCTTGCCATGGCTTGATTATCTCTTTCTCGGCTCCTATCTCCCTTAGAAATTTAATGAATTTTGATCTGAGATCTAATGCTACATTCATATTTTCATCTAGTACATTACGTTTCTGCTGCGGATCTTTTTTAAGATTGTAGAGCTCTGTATCTATTTTCCCAAAGGGCTTCAGAATCCTTGGTACTCCGTCCACGATCAATGTGTAAGTGGCTTTCTCCAGTCCCCTCGATTCTATCTTGGGTGCTAGGATTAATGACCATTCTTTACTTGTTATCGTTACTCTTAGACTTGCTCTTGCTCCATGCATTAAGGATGGTGTTGATACAGCGAAGCTCCGCCACTCCTTTGACTCTCCATTTATGAGCGACATGAGCGAACGCCCCTGAAGTAATCCTTCACCTTTAGCATCGGCAAGTTCAATTATCGTAGCTGTGATGTCTGGGAGAAGAACCAGTTCATCGATTTTCTGATGCTCTTCTTTTCCACCCGTGTTGTCAGCGAGACGTACAAGTAAAGGAATATGGCATACTTCTTCATAGAGAGGAACTAGCCCGTGATATCCTCCCATAATTACGGACTTGCCTATGAGACCATGTTCTCCTAGATAAATTCCATGGTCGCTTGTGAATATTATTGTCGTATTCTCGAGGATGCCTAGCTCCTCAATCTTCCTTATGATGACGCCTATCCACTTATCAACGAGCGTAGCTTCTCCAGCGTAAAGAGCCCTAATATGCTCGAGTTCTGCTTTAGAAAGATAGTCGCATGGGCCATAAGCTGGATACGAGACTTCCTCTCCAATATATCCGGGATCGTATGCATCAATATACCATCTCGGCGGATCCCAGGGCTCATGAGGGTCGAAAAAGTCTACGTAAAGAAAGAATCGCCTCTTATAGTTTCTCTCAAGCCACCTAACAGCTTCCATGGCGGTCCTCGCGGGTATCCAGTCTTCCTCAAATCTTCGAAGAGCGTTATTACGCATATGTTGAATAACCGTCTCTACATTTCTCAGCTTCTGCGGACTGCAAGGAATTTTAACATCTATCGGGTCAGTTCTGTACCGATCGTTCTCCTGACCCCGTATCCATATCCATCCGTCGAATCCTCTGTCAAAATTATATCCATCTTTCAGAATATGCGGAGTATCTGCAATCAGCATACTGATGTAACCAGCCCTTTTCAGAATCTGAGGCAACACAATCCAATCTCTAGGCAGAGGAGACCAGTCATAGTAGGTGAAGGTGAATCTTCCAGTGAGCAGATCTGCTCTAGCCGGAACCGTTGGAAATGAAGCATGATAAGCCCGTTCGAAGACTATTGATTCTTGAGCCAGCCTATTTAGGTTTGGAGTCTTGGCATAAACATTTTCCTTAACGCTAAATCGCTCTCCAAGTAAATCCCAGCGAAAAGTATCCGAAACTATGAGAATTATGTTACTTTGCTTATTCATTATTTGGCACCTCAAACATAAAAATAATCATACGACGATAAATGATTATACATCTGCCGGAATAAGATGTCAGGGGGGCTCACATAAGTAAATGTATACTGTTACAGTTGCTAAGATTTTGAAGAAGAGTTTGTTATTGCTCTTGAACATAGCCATCTGATACATTAAAAGCTGAATCAGTTAAGGAGTTTGATCGTGTTTAAGCCATGATAAAGTCGATGAAGGAAGGAAAGTTAAGTAATATGTGAATTGTTTGGCGTTTAGCGAGCATGCCTATTATTCGATCAAAAGGTTCTCTATGTACCCATAGTCCTTTTGCCAAACGGCTATAGAAGTTTAACATGCGGAGAAGAGTATAAAGCATAACGAATCTTATGATTTGAGTTTCCTTTGATCCGAGACTTTTAAGGTATTCTGAAATAATTGTGCGTGAGATTGAAATTTGGAATTTAAGGCTGTATGGAGGAATCAGAGACATAAGAATCAGGTGTAGAACAAAGTTACAGAGATCTGTATGTTTCAATCGGAAGTTTAAGTTTCCCCAATCGATTATTGCCAATCTCTCATTATCTACAAGTATGTTAGACGGACGGAAGTCTCCATGAGAGACTGATAGTTCAAGGACGCTGGGAAGTTCTGAGGAAAAAATCTTTAATAAATGCGTTAATTTTTTTAGCAGTTCTATGTTATTTATTAAATTGCAGGTTTCCGAAATTAACGTTTCTGTCTCTTTAATCACATCTTTTAGAGAAATCGTACGGTTATATGGAAAGGCTTCGTTAAAGAGAATTAGAAACTTTGTTAAAGTTCTAAGTATTGAATGTAATCTCTCTTTCGTTTTTGAACGAAGTAAAGGAAGGCATATCATAGCTAGTAAATTGTCTAATCGTCTTCCGCTTACATATTCCATTAGAATTGAGTTATGTTTAGGGAAGAAGTCTAAGGGGCGCGGTATCATGAAAGAATTAGTTTTATTCCGTAAGCGCTCGAAAACTATACGATGTAGATAAAATTCTCTTGCTACCGCAAGTCTAGCTTTAGGAGAAGAATTCATATAAATTTTGAGAAATAAGTTGTGCTGCTCATCAAATTTTGATTTAACCCTTAATTTAAGAAATGTTTTGTTATGCTCTTTTCTGTGGGATATTACTTCTAAATTCCACGATTCAGCCTCTATTTCTGGATAATAAATTGGCAATTTTTGTTGAATTTCATCTAAAATCTTTTGTATATTTATCATGGAAAGTCCTAATTATTCTTCTTTTAAAAGGCTTATCATCCTTATTATTTTGTAGCAATAGCATTAAGGATCAATAAAGTTCCTAGGTTTTATTATATATCGCTCTAACGATATATTGATGATTATGAAATGGACCTTTAGAAGATTGTACCGTCCCTCTTCATGCGGTATCGAAAGGGTTGATTGTGAGAGGGGAATGTCCGATTATGTCTTTGGCATACATAGAGGCTTAAAGGTTGTAAACTTCTTCAAGAGGAATGGAATAAAACTAAAAAAATCTTTCGTACTCGATATTGGTTGTAATAAGGGAGGAATAGATATCGCTTTCTCGCCATTTTGCCAGAGGATTGTAGCGGGGGATATTGATGTTGAAAGATTAAAAGTTGCTAAGGCGCGCTTTAAAGCCAGACATATAAGAAATATTGATCTCATCCGCTTTGATGGTTCAAAATTGCCATTTAAACGGGGAGTTTTTAGATTGGTTATAATTAATGGTGTTTTAGAATGGATTCCTTGGAAACACCAAGAAAAACCACGTGATATTCAAATTAGATCACTAAAGGAAGTATATTATGTCCTAAAGTTGAAGGGTCTACTTTATTTAGCTATTGAGAATCGCCTTTTCCCAGGCTATTTAATAATAGATCCACATATTGGTCTTCCATTAACTGCTTTAGTGCCACGTTTCATTGCAGATCTGATAACTCGGAGCATGCTGGGTCTTCCATACAAGAATTACATTTACTCTTATTGGGAGCTAATGTACTTATTAATGAAAACGGGTTTCAAAAGAGTTGAAGTTTTTGTAGGAATTCCAAGCTATCAATTTCCATTAGAAATAATTCCAGTACATTGTAGTAATAAAGATTTTTCTAAGGCGATTACCCGAGCTTTTAGGAGTAAACTTATAATTTCTTTGATAAATCTAATTGTAATCACGCGAACTTTACGTATTTTCTGGCCTAATTTTATAGTTCTAGCCCAGAAATCGAGATGATTCTGTCAGAAAGTCGGGCTTTCTTCTATGAATCTCTATGAGCACATCTTCCGGATCGGAGTTTTCACCGTCACTTCCCAGACGCTTCAGCCTTAACTGGCAACCCCGCTGACTCCCCGCATGGAGCATCACCACGACGAAGACAACTACACGCCATAAAACTCATAGAAGACCCTGCGTTGCAAAAGGCTCTTGACGCAACGTATAGACGAATACTAGAAGAAAAAATTCTCACGTCGATGTTTTGTCGTGGGCGTTTGTGTTCCGCGTGACTAACACTCAGCTTCACAGCAGAGCGGGCGCGCTCTTCTCAGCTGAGCTCTCTCAACGCGCGGAGTTTACGCCCACGCCCGCCGTGTCCCGCT
>JAGGUU010000076.1 GCA_021158305.1 Candidatus Bathyarchaeota archaeon | reverse complement strand
TTAGAGGATGGACGAAGCTGAAGTTCTCCCAGTTTAACCTATCAAAGATTACAGACGCATGTGATTTTCTCTTTGTCGCTACTCCTCACGGAGTCTCCTCGAGCTTCATGCCTCAGATAATTGAAACAGGAATGAAAGTAGTGGATACAAGTGCGGACTTTCGGCTGAAGAATCCTGAAGACTACGTTAAGTGGTACGGCTGGAGGCATAGATGTCCTGAGCTCCTTGAGAAGTCGATTTATGGCCTTCCGGAGCTTCACAGAGAAGAGATCAAGAAAGCCCAGCTAGTAGCTTGTCCTGGATGTATGGCGACAACGGCGATTTTAGCCTTGGCTCCAGTAGTGAAGCATGAAGATATTGAAAAGAACAGAATCGTAGTCGACTTTAAGGTAGGTTCCTCCGGAGGGGGATCCCATCCATCGATGGCGTCTCATCATCCCGAACATTTCAATATCGTCAGGCCTTACAAGCCTGTTGGGCATCGTCACACAGCTGAGATAGAGCAGGAGCTGAGTCTCATAGCCGGAGAGAAGGTTTCAGTTGCTATGTCTGCACATGCAGTTAATATGGTTCGGGGAATCTTAGCTACGTGTCATGTTTTCCTAAGTAACGTTCCATCAGTAATTGAAGTTTGGAAGATCTACCGTCAGTTTTACCAGAACGAACCTTTCATCCGGATTGTGCGGGATGTCAAGGGAATCTTCAGATATCCAGATCCTAAAGTCTTGGTTGGTTCAAACTTCTGCGATATAGGATTCGAGATCGACAAGGATAACAGCCGCCTAGTTCTGCTCTCCGCCCTCGATAATTTAGTGAAGGGTGCGGCGGGAACAGCTATTCAAAACATGAACTTAATGAATGGATGGAATGAAAAGGAGGGTCTCTGGGAGGTCGGTTTACATCCCGCATAAGAGGAGAAGCGAATTGATAGTTCTAAAGATAGGCGGAGACATTTACAAGGAGGGCCTAAGCGAATCACTTATTGACGATGTTAAGGAAGCCTTTCTTCACGGCGGAATAATCATTGTTCACGGCGGCGGAGACGAAGTGACCGAGATAGCTGAAAGGCTTGGAAAGAAGCAAGTCTTCGTAACTTCTCCAAGTGGAATAAGGAGTAGATACACGGATAAAGAGACTGTTGAGATATACACAATGGTCATGGCCGGGAGAATCAACAAACTGATAGTTCAGCAACTGATAAGCCACGGCTTGCCTGCAGTTGGATTATCCGGAGTTGACGGTTCAATACTTAGAGCCAGCCGCAAGAAAAGGCTTCTGATAATCGATGAAAGAGGCAGAAAGAGGATAATCGAGGGCGGCTATACTGGAAAGATCGATGAAGTAAACACTGAAGTGCTCCGTATACTGCTTGAGAACGGCTACTTACCAGTCATTGCGCCGATCGCGCTTGGGAAGGAAAACGAGTTGCTTAATGTAGACTCAGATAGAGTTGCGGCCAGCATAGCTGGTGCTTTGAAGGCTGAGAGGCTAATCTTTCTCACTGATGTTAAAGGGGTGATGATAGATGGGAAGTATGTGGAGAGTATTCCTCTGCGGGAGGCTGAGAGGCTAATCTCAACCATAGGATCTGGGATGGACAAGAAGCTGCTAGCTTCGACGGAGGCCTTGAAGAACGGAGTGAAGAAAGTAGTAATCACATCAGGCTTTATAGAATCCCCCATAAAAAAGGCCATAAATCAAACATCAGGGACAGTGATCACTGTTGGATGAGAAGCATATAATGGCTATTGAAGACGCGTATTTAGCCCGCGTTTATCAAAAGTTCCCCGTGAGCATAATTCGTGGAAAAGGAGCAATCGTATATGATGCAAACGGAAAAAAATATATTGACTGTATGAGCGGCTATGGGGTCAGCTTGGTGGGTCATTGCCACCCAAAGATTGTCGAGGCTATAAAAAGACAGGTTGAGACATTGATTACCTGTCACGGCTCATTTTATAATGATAAGCGGGCTGAACTTCTAGAGAAGCTTGTTAAGATTACGCCTAAGGAACTGGATAAAGTTTTCCTCTGCAATAGCGGCGCCGAATCAGTTGAATGCGCATTAAAAATAGCCGTGAAGTATACTGGAAGAAGCAAGATAGTAAGCATGATTCGCGGTTTCCACGGCAAGACTCTCGGCGCCCTCTCGGCCACATGGAATCCCAAATATAAAAGATCATTTGCATCTTTGATTCCTAAAAATTTTAACTTTGTACCATTCGGAAATCTTGAGAGAGCCGAGGAGGCTATCGACGATGAGACAGCAGCGGTCATAGTTGAACCGGTTCAAGGTGAGGGAGGAGTACATGTTCCGCCTCCGGACTATCTTAAGGGGCTACGTGAAATCTGCGATAGACATGATACCGTTTTGATCTTTGATGAGGTTCAAACAGGTTTTGGAAGAACTGGACGCATGTGGGCCTTTGAACACTGGAACGTATCTCCTGATATTATGTGTATTGCTAAGGCTATGGGCGGCGGATTTCCGATAGGAGCAACCATTGCTAAGGCTGAAGTTATGAATTCCCTGAAAATCGGCGAGCATTCAAGCACTTTTGGAGGAAATCCACTTGCATGCGCCGCCGCCTCAGCAACGATAGACGTTATCTTAGAGGAGAACTTGCCAGAGAGAGCTCGCAGGCTAGGAGGCTACTTTAAGGGACTTCTCGAAGAGATGGTTGACGAGTTTCGGATTCTCCGCGAAGCCCGCGGATTAGGGCTTATGCTTGGTCTAGAATCCAGAATCTTCATTTATGAGATTTTAATGAAAGCGCTCGACGAAGGGCTTCTTCTCCTTTATTCCGGGAGAAACGTGATTAGATTTCTTCCACCCCTAGTTATAGAGGAGAGTCATCTTGAGATGGCCGCTAATATACTGAGTAGGATCATTGCTGAAGAGGATAAGAAACTAAGGCATATCTCTCGAAAACATTAGCCGTAGACGTGAAGCATTATGGCTCTAGAAGATCCTGTTCTTTTCCTTCAAAGGATGCTTGAGATCTATAGCCCAAGCGGGAAGGAGGAACGGATAGCTCATTTCATAATTGACGAGATGAAATTTCTAGGCTTCAGAAATGTTCGGATAAGCTCGGCTGGAAATGTTTACGGAGAGATTGGATCTGGTTCCCGTTCGATTCTTCTCTGCGGACACATGGATACGGTTCCAGGACGAATCCCGGTAAAGCTTGAGGGCGATAGACTCTATGGGAGGGGAGCGGTGGATGCGAAATCTTCGCTGGCAGCGATGATATGGGCATCTGCATCATTGAAACCTAATATTCAAAGATTAGGCAGAGTTATTGTAGCGGGGGTTGTTGAGGAGGAGCGAAATGCACGTGGAATCCGTCAGCTACTACATGAAGGCTTTGATGTTGAATGTGCAGTCTTCGGAGAGCCAAGCGGGTTAAAAAATATAACTTTCGCTTACAAGGGAAGAATCTATATGCAAGTAATCTGCAAGACACGAACTGGACATGTCGGAGCTCAACACATGTTCAAAAACGCGATTGAAGCAGCATTCGATCTATGGAGCCGCGTGAAGAATACATGCCTAAAGTATCAATCACCTTATGGAATCTTCTATTCGCTCACGCCGTCATTGATGAGAATTAATAGCCGAAGAAGCGCAGGTGGAATTCCAGACAAGTGTTCTCTAGAGATCGACCTAAGGCTACCGCCGAAGATCAGATCTACAGAGGCAGTAAGCTTAGTAAATAAAGTAATCGAGGAGTTTGAAACCGAAAATGATTCAATATCCGTTTCGCTACGCACTAAAG
>JAGGUU010000175.1 GCA_021158305.1 Candidatus Bathyarchaeota archaeon | reverse complement strand
CCTTCTCGCCTTCATATTCAATCACGGTCATGAGAACCCATCCGAGCTCTGAGTCTTCTCTACCGTGGAAAACTGGAGGGGAGAATCTTATAATTGTGCGTCCGAAATGAAAGGATCGGCCGTCGACATACTCTAGTCTTGCAGATAGGCTGCCAGCCTTCTTCCGGAAAAGCCACCCCCTCCTTCTCTGGCTGAAGTTAATTCTGGACTTGAAGTTCTTCGCAAAGACTATTTTACCCCTATATATCTTTGCGGAGATCTCGGCTGATGACCATAGGTTCGCCCAGTCCGTGAATGACGGCGTGTGATGATCAAAGTGGTAATGGCTTATTGTGACTATCTCAGCCTTCTCCGCCGCGTGTAATATGAGTTCTCGACGCTTCTTCAGAGCGAAGTACTCCTTAGGATGCGGCGGAAATCCAAACCTGTTCGGGCCTAGGGAAACACCCGCATCTAAGAGAATCTTTACGTCAGATGTTTCGACGTATGTACACATCGACCGGACGCCGAAGCTCTCAAACGCTAAAGGCTGAACTTTAATCTTCTTCAGAGACTTCATCGGAGCACCGCTAAAACCTTTCAAGAGGAATACATTAAGAGAAACTTATTCCATCTATTTCTGTCTTCTTAAGCTCTTCTTCAACCCCGAAAAAGTATTTATTGCATGTTGATCTTTATTGTGTAAAAGCGGGGATTCACATCAATGAGTAACTCGGTTAATGAAGAATCTCAGGGCATAAGGCGGCAGCCCGAAGTTAATATCGGAACCATAGGACATGTTGATCATGGAAAGACAACTCTTGTTGAGGCGATAACGGGAGTTTGGGCAGCTAGGCACAGCGAGGAGCTTAAGAGGGGGATCACAATTAAGCTTGGATACGCGGATGCCGCCATTTATAAGTGTCCGAAGTGTAGGCCTCCGAGAAACTATTCTTCAAGTGAGAATTGTCCCAGATGCGGCTCTAAAGGAGAATTTATTAGAGCTCTAAGCTTCGTAGATGCTCCGGGACATGAGGCTTTGATGGCGACTATGCTCTCCGGAGCCGCCGTGATGGATGGCGTCGTGCTTGTCATAGCTGCTGATGAACCTTGCCCGCAGCCTCAAACCCGAGAGCACCTTGCAGCTATCGAGATTGTTGGGATCGATAAGGTTGTTATCGCGCAGAATAAGATAGACTTAGTTGATAAGAAACGTGCGTTGGAGAATTATGAGGAGATAAGGAGATTCATTGAAGGGACAGTAGCGAAGGACGCTCCGATCATACCAATATCTGCCCAGAACAAGGTTAATATTGACCTCCTATTATACGCTATTGAAAAGTATATACCAACTCCGGAAAGGGACCCGACGAAGCCTGCTAGAATGCACGTAGTCCGCTCATTCGACGTTAACAAGCCCGGAACGCCGGTGGATAAGCTAGTCGGCGGCGTTATTGGAGGATCAATCTTCCAAGGAAAATTCAGGGTTGGAGATGAGATAGAGATCCGGCCGGGTCTCTCATCTGGAAAGAGGATAGAACATGAACCATTATTCACCGAGATTACAAGTCTTTATGCTGGAGGAAGACCCGTCGAGGAGGCTTACTGCGGCGGGCTTGTCGGCGTTGGAACCTTACTGGACCCGTCGATCACGAAGGCTGATGGTTTGATAGGAAATGTAGCTGGTACGCCTGGCACGCTTCCCCCCACCAGATATGAATTATCACTAGAGGTTAATCTATTCGAGCGGGCCGTTGGGACTAAGGAGCTCGCTGAAGTTAAGAAGATCTCACTCGGCGAAGCTTTACTCTTAGATGTTGGAACGGCGCCTACAATAGGTATTGTTAGGAATGTTAAGGGGGATACGGCTGAGCTTAAGCTCTCTCGGCCAGTCTGCGCTGAGGATAACGCTAGGGTAGCCATAAGCCGAAAGATCTCGGATAGATGGAGGCTTATAGGCTACGGAATAATCAAATAATGTGGCTTAAAGCCTCTTCAGTCCCTGTTGCCGAATAGATATCTCTCAGGAAACGGGAAACTATTTTTAAGATGTCAGATTCAATACTCCTTTAGGTTCACGTTGCAAGGATGTCAGACGTGAAAGGGATGGAAGGAGACGTCAAGATAGGACTTGAAGTTCATGTACAGATGACTAGTTTGAAGACTAAGCTCTTCTGCGGATGCTCCTCAGATTATCGTGGAAAGGAGCCTAACACCCTCGTCTGCCCAGTCTGTCTGGGTCTCCCAGGGTCGCTTCCCGTCCTAAACAAGAAGGCTGTTGAATACGCAGTTATGGCCGCTCTTGCACTTAACTGTGAGATCTCGGATCGCATGCTTTTCTTTCGGAAAAATTACTTTTACCCTGATCTGCCCAAGAATTTTCAGATAACTCAGTATGATAGAGCTGGCGGTGTTCCACTCGCCAGAAACGGCTACTTGTACCTGGATTTTGAGGGAAGGCGGAGAAAGATAAGGATAAGCAGGATTCATTTGGAGGAGGATCCTGGAAGGCTTGTTCATTTAGGCTCTATAGACCGCTCACCATATACGCTCGTGGACTACAATAGGTCTGGAGTCGCCCTGTTGGAAATAGTCACCAAGCCAGATATTAGGTCGCCTAGAGAGGCAAGGATCTTCCTTCAGAAGCTTAGGTCGATACTTGAGCATTTAGGCATTTTCGACGGTGGTTTGGAGGGCGCGATGAGATGTGATGCTAATATATCCATCGCAGGCGGGACAAGAGTTGAGGTGAAGAATATATCCTCGTTCAAAGAGGTTGAGAGGGCATTAAGCTTTGAGATAACGAGACAGAGGGGGCTTTTAGAAAAGGGGATAATGGTTAAGCGGGAGACGAGGCACTGGGACGAGGCGAGACGTGTAACCGTCTCTCTCAGAACCAAGGAGACCGAGCAGGATTATCGTTACTTTCCAGAGCTCGACCTCGTCCCAGTGGAGTTGAAGGAGGAGTTCATTGAGAAAGTTAAGGCGGAGATGCCGGAGCTTCCGGATAAGCGTGTGGAAAGATTCATTTCCCAGTATGGGCTTCCAAGATACGATGCAAGCGTGCTTGTTAGTTCTAAGGCCCTAGCAGACTTCTTTGAGGAAGCCGTTAGGCTATATAATAAGCCTAAGGAGATAAGTAACTGGATGATGAGTGACCTTCTTAGGTATCTCTACGAGAATAACCTTGAGCTGCATGAGTCTAAGATAACGCCTGCGAAGCTTGTAGAGATGATAAAGCTCATAGACGAAGGTGTCATAAGCGGGAAGATAGCGAAGAGGATACTTCCGAAGATCATTGTTACTGGGAAGAGCCCAAGCGAGATCGTTAGAGAAGAGGGCATGGTTAAGATCAGCGACTTAGAATTCCTAGAAAACTTGATAACGAGGATCTTCGCTGAGAATCCGAAGGCGGTTAATGATGCTCTGATAAATGAGAAGGCGGCTCATTATCTGGTTGGGCAGTTGATGAAAGCAACGGAGGGAAAGGCTGATCCCGTTCTCTCAAGCCAGCTGATCATGAAGAGACTTGAGAAACTTCGGAGGGAGAGAGGGATAAAGTGATCCTGGCTGCTTTCTGCGGAACATACTATTAGGTCTCTGGACTTTCACGTAGCTCCTTCGCTTTCATCTCTGGAGTATAGTCGAAAGTAACGGTTCCAGCCCCGGTTTCAACGCTTGCGAAATACTTAATCTTACCCTTCTCCCGATATGGAGGGTAGAACTCGATGTGGAAGTGATAGTATGGATATTCTCTTCCATCCGTTGGTCTTTGATGCAGAACCATCATGTACGGGAAGCTCATATTGAAGAGGTTATCAAATTTTCTAAGCACCCTTTTTAGTAGAGATGCAAGCATCATCCTCTCTTCTTCATTAAGATCTGGAAGAGCAGTAACGTGTCTCTTCGGGTATATGTGCACCCCGTAGGGCCAATGAGCGAAGAATGGAAGAAAGCATACAAAGCCATCGTTCTCGCAGATAATGCGTCTTCCATCTTCCTTCTCCTTCTCAATTATGCGGCAAAATAGGCATCTTCCAGTTCGTTTCCAGTATCTCCTGCTTGACTCGAGCTCTCGCCTTATTATTGGGGGAATGAAGGGAAACGCGTAGAGCTGCCCATGTGGATGATCAAGCGTAACGCCGATTATTCGCCCCTTATTCTCGAAGATGAAGACATACTTGACGTAATCTAATCTTCCGAGCTCCACGAATCTCTCAGTCCAGAGACCAATCACCGCCTTAATATTCTCAACGCTTAAGTCGGCCAGCGTGACATCATGTTTAGGAGTGTAGACTATAACTTCACATACTCCTCTTGCGGGACGCGTTTTATATAGTCTATCAGACCTGCTTGGCGGTGGAGGATCAGGTTTTAAGGCTGGAAACTTATTTGGCAAGCTTATAACGGTCCAGTCTCCCTTGGGTACCTCCTCAGATCCGGGACAGAAGGGACAGAATCCCTCGGGTAGCAGGGGACGCTTCCCCCTAGCTCCGGAGACTATGATCCACTGCCTCATTATCGGATCCCATCTGAGCTCCAACGGTCACACCTCCCAGCGATCTCTGCTCACAGATTTATAGCGTCGCAAAGCCTTTTTTGTCTTATTGCTTAAGGAACCAAAAGATATTATTAATTGGATGATTCAAAGAAAAGAGGACGCGGCTGCTTGAAATGTAGGCGAGAAATCATGAGGAAGGAGAAGGTCAAGGTTGCCTATCAAGGTGAGCCCGGAGCATATAGTGAAAGCGCCATTTACTCATACTTTGGGGAATCGATTGAGTCGGTTCCCTGCAGGAGCTTCGCTGATGTCTTCAGAATGGTTGAGATGAATGAAGTTTCCTACGGAGTCGTTCCGATAGAAAACTCAATTGAAGGAAGCGTTAACGCCGTTTACGACCTCTTCCTAAAGTATGACCTGAAAGTCTGCGGAGAAGTCATACTCAAGATCACTCACTGTCTAATAGCGAATCCAGGAACCAAGCTGAACGAGATAAAGGTGATATATTCGCATCCTCAAGCGTTGGGGCAATGCAGAACCTATTTAGAAGGCTTAAACTGCCAGTTGATCTCAACGTACGACACCGCTGGAAGTGTGAAGATGATAAAGGAGAAGGGACTGAGGGATGCGGGAGCTATAGCCAGCGAGAGGGCGGCTGAAATTTACGATATGAAGATCTTGGCCCGTGGGATTTCAGACGCACCTAACAATTATACGCGTTTCTTCGTCCTCTCAAGAGATGATGCGCCGCCGACTGGTAATGACAAAACCTCGGTAATCTTTTCAACCAGGCATGTTCCCGGAGCACTTTATGAAGCACTAGGCGAATTTGCAAAGAGAAGGATCAACCTGACAAAGATAGAGTCCAGACCGACTAAGAGGAGGCCTTGGGAATACAACTTCTATCTCGACTTTGAGGGGCATAGAAGTGAAAGAAGATGCGCTGAGGCTTTGGAGGGGTTGAGGAGCAAGGCAGTCTTCGTGAAGGTTTTAGGATCCTATCCGAAGGCTCCGGAAACGCATGATCCCTCATCCATCTAAGTTATTCTTATGATTCGGGGCAGGTTTCCCCATATTCCTGAATATCCTTCGCGAATTATCAGAACTCCTCTTACTCCATCGATTCTCTTAGCTCTTTCTAAACCTCTCTCTATAGACTCTTTTATGCCTAATCCAATTACTGAGTTGCAGATAGCCGTTGCAGCTGCGTCGGCGAGAGCCGCATTATCCGCGATTACAGTTACAGAATCAGCTTCGCCAAAGCTTAGTGTACGGTTGGTTCTGCTAGAGCTGGTGGCGATGCCGATGGGGCAGTCTTCTCTACCTAAGCAGAGTCCCATTCTGCCTGAGAGGGAAATATCCCCGGAAAGGATCGATACGATTATAGGCTCTTCGGTGAATGCTGCTATTTCACCTCCATTCTCAACTATAGCTACGGAAGCTCCTAGTTTCAGCATTGATCTTAGACCCACATCTGCTAATGCACCAGCTACCGAAGCCATAGGTCCAACGTTAGCCTTGAAAGCAGCTGAAGCCATTTCCTGTACAATTCTCGGAGCGTTCTGAGCCGGGGTCACTGGATGCATCGCGTATCTAAATTCCGGGTGCTCATTTATATAGCGGAGCAGTTCTCTCCTGTGCCGCTTTATCTCCGCCACTGCTTTCCTCAGCGCTTCATCGTTGTCGGATTTCATGTGAATTTTAGACTCACTTAACGTGAAGCCATATTCGTGGAGAGTTCGCCTCAACCTTCGCTGCCCTCCAAGAGAGTTAGGGCGCCGAATGGGCATGCGTTCACGCAGGTTCCGCAGGCGACGCATTTTTCCTCTTCATATTTTAGGGTCCAGTCTGAACTGAACTGAAGAGCTTGAGTTGGACAGGGAGATATACAGGCTCCGCATGAAGTACATTTCTCTTGGTCTATCTTTAGGGTCTCTTTGATCTCCTCAACTTTAACGCCGGCTCTTCTGAACATAGCTATGGCTTCTTCGAGTTTTTCTCCGCTGGAGGGAATCGAGACGACGAGTTCTCCTTTCTGCGCGTTAACCTTAGCTTCTAAAATATTGATTAAGAGCCCAGTTTTGGATATTACCTCCGCTAAGATTGGTTTTTCAACCACATCTGGGGAGTATATAAGCCTAACTCTCATACCCTAGATCTTCCCTCCACAAGTCTTTTGGAAATATCATCCGTCGTTATTATTCCGATAACTTTCTTCTCCTCATCTACAACTGGCACTCCGGAGATGCTATGCTGAGCCATTCTCCATGCGACAGCATCGATTGTTTCGTCTTCACGCGCAGTAACAACTCGCCTAGTCATTATCTCCGAGAGAAACCGTCTCCGCTCAGCAATAGCCCTAGCAAGGTCCCAGGAAGTTACGATTCCGACGAGTCTACCATCTTCAGCTATTACTGGCAGATGGTCTATTCCCTTGACTATTAGTTTCCGAGCGGCTTCCTCAACTTTTTCATCAGGCTTCGCCGTGACAACTTCTCTTCTCATTAATTCTCGAACGGTGGGTTCTTTTCTCCTTACGCGTAGGGGTTTCAACCTTCCTTTTCTTGGAAGAGGCTCAACAGGCTCGGTTAGGAAGAATAAGCCCTCAAGAATCCACTTCTTTAGAACCTCGGCTATCTCTCGTGCCATCTTATAGCTAGACAGGGAAGATGATGGAACCTCCTTGCCGTTTATGTATACTTTCCCGCTTCTGAGATCCGCGTATGTGACTCTTTTGATTACTGGTCTTCTATCCGGTCTCGATGGAACGCCGTAATCTCTTATCTCGACGATTATCTGATCGTCTCGCAGAGTAGCGGTCTTTGCAACCCTCTCATTGATTATCGGTATTGGTATGCCTATGCCTACGTATAGGGTGACTCCATACTTGTAGAATGAGGCGCCCCTCAAGTATCTGCTGTTCATCCTCTTTAGGTCTCCGCGAACCATTAACGTACCGAATCCGCTTTGGGGATTATGTTGTGTTCCCTCACCTATGACATAGCCTACTCCGCCTCCTAGAAAGATCCTCGTACCTATTCCAATCGTCTCATAATTCCAGTCTTTACATAACGGGTTTAGCTGTCCGGCTCCCGTGAATGTTACGTTTCCATAATTCGGTAGGAGAGTACCCATGTATGTGTACAAGATCCTATCACTACTGTTCGTTGCAGCATCATATCTCTGATAACAGTTTCTCGGATTGACCAGAATGGCTTGATTCAGATCATCTATGGTTATCGTGGTCTCGATATGTCTGCGTGGGTAGCAATCAGCTCCATAAGATTCAGCCCTCAGCTCTATCTCCTTGCCCGATACCAAGTCCTCTATAACATGGCCGCCTCCATACTCGAATCCGCGGGTTTCACTCAGTGCCGCCGCACCTAAGTATCCATCGACGGCGGCGAGTCCCTTATACACGGGTACATCGTTAAGCCAGCATTTAGTCATCTTTATCGGCGGATCTGAGTGTCCGAAGTTCAGGAAGACTCCAGAGCTACACATGGCTCCGAATGTTCCCGTTGTGACGATGTCTACTTCTTTGGCGGCGGCTTTAACCCCGCTGCTCTCAGCCAGCTTTATCATCTCTTCAGCTGTGAGTACAACGGCGTCTCCGCGTTTTATTTTCTCGTTTATTTCCTTAACTGACCTTATACGTCTGTCCCCTTTATTCACGTTTCTCCCTCCAGAAGAATCTTTCTAAGAACTCTTTGGTTCTTAGCCTAGGGGGATAGGTTAGGAAGTTTGAGGTTCTTCTGAGCTTTATTCCTCCATGTATTCTTTTGTATAATGATGTTTAATGTTATTCACTTCTAGATATATTTTTTCCTTTAGACACCGGGGGTAAGAAATAAATACATCCCCCTCACTTTTGTTCTGGAGTGTTAATTCGAGGTTGAGGATGATGGATGAATTCTTCCGTTTAGTCGCTGAGCTCGTCGAAGCAAGCAAGATGCATGAACGCTACAGAAGCAACGAGTGCATAAACCTCATTGCAAGTGAGGGGTTGAAGTCTCCCGCCGTAGAAGAGATGCTCATGTTATCGATGGATCTCGAAAGCAGATATGCTGAGGGTGAGAACGATCTTAAAGGACATGTAAAGAAGAGATATTATCAGGGACAGAAATACATAACTGTGATTGAGAATTGTGTCACCGACCTAATCAAGATGCTTTTCAAGTGCGACTGGGCTGATGTTCGTCTGGTCTCTGGAACCCATGCGAACCTCGCGGCTTTTAAGGGTCTATCTCTCGCGGCGAAGAATAACAAGATGGTCGTCACCCCTCTGAGCTGCGGAGCCCATATATCGCATGACTATACTGGGCTTGCGGGGATGGTTCTAGGACTCGTGAATATAGATCACGCATATAATATTGAGGAGATGAATATAGATTCAGAAAAGTCGGCGGGGATAATAAGGGCTACTAAGCCCGGCATAATCACTTTCGGCGGCAGTCTCTTCCTCTTTCCCCATCCAGTTAAAGAGCTCAGAGACGTAGCGGATGAGGTTGGAGCTTACATAGTCTACGACGCCGCACATGTACTTGGGTTGATAGCTGGCGGGGTTTTCCAAGACCCGCTTAGGGAGGGGGCTGACTTTGTAACTTCATCAACGCATAAGACTTTTCCAGGTCCTCAGGGAGGCTTGATTCTTGGAAATCTTAAAGATGAACGAACTGAGAAAGCCATAAAGAAGATTCAACATGCGATCTTTCCATTAAGCACATCTAATACTCATCTTGGAAGACTTCCAGCTCTAGGCATAGCTGCTCTTGAGATGAAGGTCTTCGGCGCTGAACTTGCGAGGCAGACTGTTAAAAACGCAAAGACGGCTGGGCAGTACCTTTATGAGAATGGATTAAAGGTTTTGGGCGAATCTAAGGGCTTCACGGAATCTCATCAAATAGCCGTTGATGTTAGAGAATATGGCGGTGGAGGGGTAATCGCCGAGAGACTTGAGGAGGCCAATATAATTCTAAACAGGAATATACTGCCCTACGATGACCAGAGTAACCGTGAGAACCCATCTGGAATAAGGATTGGATTCCAAGACGTAACTAGAAGAGGATTTAGGGAGGAAGATATAAAGCATCTATGCGACTTAATGCTGCAGATAATTAAGGGCAAGCGTGAACCATCCGAAGTAAGGAAGGACGTTATAGAGCTGAGAAAAGAATTCCCGGAGGTAAAGTATGGATTCAAAAATGTTGAAGAAGCCTTAAAGTACATTGG
>JAGGUU010000156.1 GCA_021158305.1 Candidatus Bathyarchaeota archaeon | reverse complement strand
CCATGTACAGCGTTATTCCACGGAAGATACTTGAGAAGTTGGAGGTTAAACCCCTGGAAAGGAGGAAGTTTAGGGCCTTCGGTGGGTACATCGAGAGGGATATAGGAGAAGTTGGGATTGAGCTTATGGGGAAGAGGCGTACGGTTACCGTGATTTTGGGCGAGGAAGAGGACATAACAGTGCTTGGAGTGACAGCTTTAGAAGCCTTCGGGCTGGAGGTAGACCCGGTGAAGGGCACGCTCAGAGAAGCAGAACTTCTACTGCTCTAGTTCTGTTGACGCTTCCTGAGAAATTCGCTCTTTCAATTTTTGGTTATTTGATTTTAAGCGTCTTGCTACCAAATTTTTGACGCTTCATCCAATAGAATCAAAGTGGCAATGGCCGCTTAAATACTTGCAGATCTTCTTCTCCGGTGGGTGAATGGATGAAAATGAAAAGTGATGGGAGCATAAACCCCCTGCTCGCAACAATAATCCTCGTAGCCATAACAGTAGGCGCGACCTCGTTACGTATAACCCTCTTCTTTCATATTTCCTTAGCTAAGAATATAACGAAAATAAAGAGTCCCTCTTGTTCAGTTACATGACAAAATTCCATACGGACATATGAAAAAATCAACAAGTCGAAATAGCGGGGTAATGTTTTTAAGTTTAGAGTCATATATGGTATCATAGGGGTTAATATGCCGAAGACAGTAGCGAAGACAGAGGCAGAATACGTCTTCGTGAAGATCCCGAAGAGCCTTCTAGATGAAGTTGACAAGGCTATTGGGAAACATGGATACAGATCACGAACGGAGTTCATTAAGGACGCGATAAGAAGCCTACTAAGAGAGTATGGCGTATATCGTTCCGAAAGCGAATAAAGAGGCATGGCGATGAAGACTTCTCTCCTCCGAGAAGAACGTTTAAAGGAGCAGCTTCTTGAGTTCGTCGAGGAGAGAGAGGAGCCATTCGACATAAACCTACTAGTAAATCACTGCCTGCAGCCAGTCCCGGCGACAATAATTCGCGATGTGCTTTGCGAGTTAGTTGAAGAGGGCAAAGTGATCAGGATTGATGATCAACACTATATGTCGACGAGAGTATTGATGAAGAGGTGGCTGAAGCAGAGAATAAAGAGGAGCGAAGAGAATGTAGACTTCGACGAGCTGGAGGTGCCTAGAAACCTTATCGAGGAGATATCAAAACTATTAAGGAAGAGGCCAGAGCTCGGATACATAGATGAATCAGACTTCATAAGGGACGCTATTAGGCGAAGCCTATACAAGTGTCCGAGAGATTAGAGGCTCCACATATAATCCTGAACTACGCGGCGCAACGTAAAGCTCAATGTTCCATTCGCATAGAGAATATCTCTAGCTTTCGGGATTACTGGAACGGGTAGAGATACGCGGCCGTAGTATCTTATACCCTCGCGTTGAGCGGAGATCACAACTTCCCATTCATTCACGGATATCTCGATATCTTCCTTCTCAACCCCGGGCATGAAGGCGTAAACTCTGACAACATCATCCTCAACGAGAAGATCCACCAGTGGAGCGCGAGTCCAAGGGGCGATCAACGGCTTTCTTCTTTTGGATATTGTACGCTTCGGTCTTGAGGAGATGTTAAAGCTTTCAACGACAAGCATGCCGAAGAGAAAACCTCCTACATGCGCCCAGAACGCCACGGTTGATGAAAATCCTGTTAGAGAAAAGAAGGCCATTAGGATCTGATAGAGGAACCAGAAGCCTAGATAGAAGAAGGCAGGCACGCTGATAACCGTTACGAAGTAAAGGCAGAAGACGAGCGTTCTTATTCTGGCTCCGGGAAATAGAAGCAGATAGGCTCCTAAAACAGCCGAGATCGCTCCTGAAGCTCCAACCATGGGCGTTACGAGATCGAAGAAAAGATATGGAACAGGAGCTAAAAATGCTGAAAGAAACGTAGAGAAGATGTGCATGAAAGTTGCGACTAATCCTCCAGCAAGATAAAATATCAAGTATCTTCCATGACCAAGTGTATCCTCAACATTATCTCCGAATATCCATAAATAAAGCATATTCCCTAATAGATGCATAACATCCGCATGTATGAACATGCCTGTAAAGAGCGTCCAGACCCTACTCCCTCTCAATATCAGAGCAGGTATAACTCCATAAAGCTCTATTCCCCTCCGTAGATTTCCAGTTAGGAGAAGATAAAAGAAAATAGCCACGTTAGCCGCTATCAAAGTATAGTTTACAATCGGCTTTCGATGAGGCTTGTTCTCGTCACGAAGAGGAATCATCTATGGACAACCCGGGAGACAAGATGGTTCTATTTCACCGCTCTAAATATTTAAATTCTATCGATAATTCGCTCCTCGAAGAAATATAAGGCTTAATGCGAAGTTTGCAGTGGGGGAAGGCATAAATTGATTGGATACTCCAGCCTTGCTCATCTGCCATACTTAAGAGAATACAGAAGCCGCAGAATCTCAAGCTACGACGCCACCGGAGGAAACAGAGACTTCTGGATTATTCACTCCGAGGAAAGGAAGAGACTAGCGGAGATCCCGGGTCCTGGATGCATAAAGCACATATGGATGACCCTTGGAGTTCCCCAAGAAGATTACATGAGGAGGATAATTCTAAGATTCTTCTGGGATGGATGTGATGAGCCCAGCGTTGAATGTCCCATCGGAGACTTCTTCGGTCTCGGGCATGGAGTAAGAAAGAACTTCGTCTCCTTGCCTCTTCAAATGAGCCCACAAGACGGAAAAGGATTCAATTCGTGGTGGCCTATGCCATTCAAGGATGAAGCTATAATAGAAGTTGAAAACCAAGGAGATGAAGCCTATGTACATTACTTCTACATAGATTATGAGGAATATAGCTCAACAAGCCCCGTTAAGGATCTAGCATACTTCCATGTTCAGTGGAGAAGAGAAAATGACACTGAGGGATGGGCGTACATTGACGGCTTGACGCTGGATGAAGCAGATAAGGATCCGCGGAATCTCAACAGGGATGGAAGGGGAAACTACGTAATCTTGGAGGCTGAGGGAAACGGGGTATATTGCGGAGCACATCTGGATATAGATTGCTTCCACAGAAACCCAAATGATTGGTATGGAGAAGGAGACGATATGATATTCATAGATGGAGAGAAGCTCCCATCAATACATGGAACCGGAACCGAAGACTGGTTTAACTGCGCCTACTGTCCAAGACAAGAGTATAACGCCCCTTACCATGGCGTAATTCTCTACTCTGGAACCAAAGACTGGCCTTGGAGGGGGAAACAGACAGTTTACAGATACTATATAGAGGATCCAATAAGGTTCTATAAGAGCATAATGGTCACGATAGAGCATGGGCATGCGAATAGGCTGAGCAACGATTATTCAAGCACTGCATACTATTACCTTTCGGAGCCTAAAAGGGGCGGTCCTCCGCTACCTCCAGTTGAGGAGAGATTGCCGAGGCCGAACGAAGAACTCTATAGGCCTAGGAGAAAAGCATAGTATCTCTCTACAATATTCCCTTTTATTTTGAGAATGTAATTATCGCATAAAAAAGGGAAGTGTTCCATGCTACTCGGTGAGTTCTCTTATTTGACGTAGAACCTCAGCTGGACTCTTTACCGGAAACTTCATCTTCTCAATTATCTCCTCAGCGGGGACTCCCTTAATAGTAGTTCCTTTCAGTCTAGTTTTCAACTCCTCCCTGTCTAGTGGAAAATCTGCTCCTTTAAGCCTAACTAAAACTATCAGAGCCCAGGCGATTCCTAAAACATCGAGTTCCTCTTCTTTTATGAAGATACCTTTCTCCTTCTTCACCCTCTTGTACGCGAGCTTCGCTATTCCGCCTGCCTTATGTTCGTCGACCTTCTCTACCTCGCCCATAATGAATCTTTCAACTTCCTTCTCATCTGCCTGCAGTATATTCTTCACCGTCTGCTCACTGATGCCTAACTCCTTAGCTATTTCCCTATTTGTTTTGAAGAGTTCTCCCTTCAAAACTACGGCGTATGCAGCCTCAGCTAGAGAGGGTAGCCATGTCAAGTTTCTGTAGTAGGTTAGTCTCCTTAAGCCGCCGAGCATATTTATGCATTCCTGAAAGACTCTCTCCGCAAGGTGATCTACATCAGCGGTGCTGATCGGCGAGCTTATTATTTCCATCTTCTCCTTCTCATCACTCAACAGAGCTTCCCCCAGCCCTCTTCGATATATATTCCTCAAGCGGAGATATAATGTTGATTGTTCCTCCAGGAGTAATCTCGAAGATCCACGTTCTAGAGTCATGTCCGGTTAAGCGGCATCCATCTATCCTAATAGTTCTTAAAACACTGCCCACAGGCATCCTGTACATGTTAGAGTCCCATCTCGTCGTGATGAGCTTCTTATCCAAAACGATAGTTCCATCAACTATGTGAGCCACGGCTAAACCTCCAGCGGCCTCAGCTGACTCAGCGATCTGTGCAGACCTCTTCTGTGAGATGAAAATCCCCGTCTGCTTCCATTTCTTAAGGAAGTTGAAAAAGACTCTGACTATCTGCCTGGCCATTACTTCCTTATGTTCGTAAAGCCCTGTGATGCTATCTATTATCACATTGTTCGTATGCTTCTCCCTTATGACGTAAGCCATAGTATCCATCAAGGCTTTCGGATTCTCCCTAAACTCATCATTCATCGATGCGTCTATCACAATGATATTCTTCAAAACCTTAGAGAAGTCCAAGCCCAAATACTCGGCCTTCGCCTTCATAGAGGTATATAGGAAATTAGCCGGAGACTCAACGGTTACGAAGAGAATCTTATAGTCCCGGCTGGCTTGAACAACTGCGAACTGCTCCGCAAGCACGCTTTTGCCGCTATCGGGCAATCCGGTTATGTTTATCACCGATAGGAATGGGATTCCTCCGAGAGGTTTCTTAATGAATCTGTCACCCTTACGTTCCACTTTCCAAAACATCTCGTCAAGCTTTGTACCCGTAGATATTCCGAAGAGCTTTACCGCCTTGGGCTCCAACTCTCCTAGCTCGTAAAATTCTCTCTCCATAAAACTTCACCTAAATATTAATGTAAAACCGAAAGTTTTCAGATAAAATAAGTCATGGAGGTATTTAAAGCATTATAAGCTGCAGATAACGCATACAATTTTTTAGAGCTGATGATGCTAAAATTGTTTGGCGGAGCTGAAAAGATTCCATGTAAGATTCAATCATGTAGGTTAAAGTTCAAGTTTTAGACAGTCCTTAGCAACGATGACTTTACAGTTTAAGCGTTCAGAGAACATTCTCTCCAGATCCTTCTCCCTTCCATATAGACTTTCGTGTATATGCGTGACAATAACCATCCCGATGTTCCTTTCAAGTCTTTTCAGTGCTTCACAGAGTCTTTCGGGGCTAAAATGAGCACATTCCACTATAAGGAGATCCACATATTCATTTACTAGATGCGCAATCTCCGATTCGTTTCCAAGATCACCAGAGTATGCTATACGCTTATCTCTGCTCATTAGAATAAATGAGAATGAATTGCCGTCTTTAACATGGCTGTTACGGATAGCTAAAACTTTAACCAGATCATCTGAATATATGCATCCCTCCTTTATTGGATTAATATGTAAATTGTATCGCAAGGTGAACCTTTTCGAAATATGCGGTAGATTACGGAAGATATCTACGATTTCAGGAGGCAGATAGAGCCGAATGCTATTATCGGGCTGAAACCTAAAGGAGTCGCCTCGCTTCTGCCATAGATGCATCACCTGAAGTAGCATTGGTAAGCCACTAATATGATCGACGTCTGAATGAGATATGAAAATGCATTTAATTGAGTATATATTAATGAGTGGAAGGTTCTTAATCGTCTTCAAACCATAAAATTTTAACAAAGCGTTTGTATGTAGAGTTGCGGCGCAGGGCTCCCCCGCATCGAAGAGATACGAGCATCCCTTCTCCTCCACTAAGACTGACTCATTAAAGTGTCCAATTATTGGAATTCCAGCTCCAGAACCCAAGATATATACTTTCATTGTTTAATCACAGGTCATCGCATCACCAATATATAAGTTTTAATTTAAATTCTGAGTTGTTTTCGGCCGTAACTGATTATTAGAAGCCCTTGACAGGTCAGAGTATCTGTCCCCATCTTTCTCCCATTTTAAAGCACAAAAAATTCTCTTAGCTCTCTCTTCGCGGCTACTGGAACTATAAGGCTAAACTGTGAGAGCGCTGTAGGAGAAAGCAAGTTATCCATTTAGATCCTTGATGTAGTTGTCAGATATCTTAAGAGGGCTGGCTATTCGGAACTGTACGACTCTGAATAAGAGAGCCTTAACAACTCGGAAGATCCTTTATATCCTGCTAATTGAAAAAACAGAGATGAATAATAAAAAAGGAAGTATATCTCTGCTCAGAGTACTACCTCTCTTTTCTTCTCAGCTGATTCTATAACTGCATTTAATATCTTAGTCACCTCTAAACCGTCACGTCCGGTCACTAGGGGTTCCTTGTCTTGGGCTATGCAGTCCACAAAGTGAGATATGGACTCCTTAGCAAAGCCTATGTACCGCCCATGTATCAGAGAAGGCCCAGCTAGAATGTCTGGGTATTCCCACCTGTTCTTCATGAACTTTTTGAAGGCTCCATGCTGAACCGTATCTACGTAGATGCATCCTTCAGTAAAAACGAATTCTGCCTTGAAGTCAACTATCGCTGGCAGTGTCTCCGGAAGTATCCAGCTATTCTCCAGAGCCGCCACGGCTCCATTCTTGAATTTAATCACATACTGATAATAGTCGGGGGTGTCTATCCCCATTCCCTTTAGAACCTTCATGCCTGACACAGCGTAGACGCTATCGGCTTCAGAGCCGAATATCCACCTAGCGAGGTCAGTCGTATGGCTTCCCAGAAACCATAGAACAGATGATTTAGAAGCCCAACTTAGCATCTTCGTAGGCACATACATGGTGTCGCTTAATCTTATGTATGCGTGTACGGGGTCGCCGAGCTCCCCCGCCTCAACCGCTTCCTTAGTCTTTGCAAACGGCGGATTCCATCTGTTATGAAAGTCAACCATAAGGGTTACTCCAGCCCTCTCAGCAGCCTTCACCATCTCCTCCGCATGTTCAACCTTCGTCGCTAAAGGTTTCTCGCAGAGTATATGTTTTCCAGCCTCAGCAGCCTCCACAACTATGTCTCTGTGAAGAAAATCCGGAGTAACAACAGACACAGCGTCGATTCTAGGATTTCTGAGCATTTCACGGTAATCAAGATAGCCTTCAACACCATATTTTTCAGCGGTAGCCTTCATTAAATCTTCCTTTATGTCACATACGGCTATTAATTCGCCGTAGGGGTGTTCAGCGTAAACTTTGACGTGATTCTGGCCGAAGACGCCTAAGCCAATAACGCCTAAACCAACTTTCCTCAACTTGAAACACCAAATAAAAGGAAAGATAATTGATAAAAAGGATTTTTTCATACATGATCACAGTTCAACTCTCAAATACTCAAGAAGATAACGCCGTGAGACTGAAAGCTAGCGTAGCATCGGTTAATGTAGCACTCCTGTAAGTGCTGAGCTCTGCGGCTACCAGGCTATACTTAAAATAGAAATCTGCAGAGAACCGCGTAGTCATAATTGCCAATGGATCTCATCGGAATGATGAGGAAGATGATGCTGAAGGTTATAAGAGAAGTGGAAGAATCATGAGGATGAGACGACGAATTTAATCCGAGAAGCCAATGAGTCTTAATCTCCTTTACTAATTAACTAAACAAACATTTATGATGGGCTCTTTAGCGATATATTCAAATAACTCTCTCTAATAGTATTTTAATAGGCTCTGGAGAGATGCATATCTAAAATGGAACTTCCCATCAACATTGATGATATAGTAAATTTCTTCTACCTTTTCTATAGTGCCGTCAGGAGATTGATCCAGTACATATTTGAAGCTACGATCACGAAGGCGGATCCGTCGCTGGCGGCTAAATATGCGGATGCAACAACCATTTTAATCACAATTACGGCGCTGCTTCTGGTTCTTGAAATTTTCTCAGCTGCGAAGAAGATTTTAAGGATACTCGTCGTTATAGGTTGGGTCTTACTCATACTAAGCATACTTATAGGTACTGTAGGACATTAAGCAGAATAATCTTAAAAGCTTTAGATCGCTACCACCGTAAGACTTAAAAGGACAAGGTAACTATCCAATAAGATCATGTCGGAGGGATGGAGATTTCTTTACCTCCTCTGCTCTCCCACGCAATAGTATATGCGAATGTCATTTCCTTCATGACTATATCTGCAACGCTCACATTAACAAAGACTAAAGTGCCAAACTTCGCCGTTGCTACTTTCGGAACTATTGGAATATATATAAGCTTCACATGCATCAAAATTTTCGGGATAGGTCTCTATCCATCCCTCATATTCTGCTTCTTAGGCGGCGGAGTAATCGGCGTTATCATTTACTTGTTGATAATCAAGCCTCTGCGGAGGAGGGGAGCGACAGGAGAGGAAATGATGATCGCCACGCTCGGCCTCGACATCTTTCTTATAGCCCTACTTAACATATATGCTGACTTCCTCACGCGCAGCTTCAAGATTATGGCAAGAGATTTCACGCTGGAAGTTTACGATTTCAAAGCTGGAGGAATCGACGGCGTCTTTATAGTCTCTACGCTAGTCTTCTTCCTAATCTTCGTATCTTTACATCTGATTTTTTCCAAGACTAATATTGGCATAGCCTTGAAAGCTGTTGGTGAAAATCCATCTTTAGCTGAGTGTGAAGGAATAGATACTGAGATGCTTTATGTGATTACATGGTTCCTTGCTGGGGCTTTGCCGGCTATTGGAGGATGCTTTTTCCCGGTCTACTGGATAGCTAATCCGACGACATCATACTTTGTTATCGTAACAGTCTTCAGCGGCTGCGTCTTAGGAGGATTCGCAACCATCTATGATGCAGCCTTAGGAGGATACATAGTTGCTTTGGCTCAGACAGTCCTAGTTTCATATTTATCCGACATTGTCGGGTTATGGATTCTTCCCTATAGCTTCCTTGTGCCGCTATTAACGATGATAGTAACAATCTTCCTATTTCCACAAGGTATCTACGGCTTACCTTGGAGCAGATTGATTGAAAAATGGCATCTCATGATTAAAAGAGGAGGGAATATGGAGGGGTAAAAAGATGGTCTTCCCTGGGATTGACTTCTTCCTTGTCTTAATAATTTACATAATGATCTTCCTTATCATAACGTTGAGTTATAATCTAGCGTATGGTTATACAGGTATACCTGACTTCGGCAGAGCTATGGCGGCTGGAGCTGGAGGATTCCTGTGTGGATACCTCCCTGGGAGGCTCATGGCCTATTTAATGGGAATAAAGGAGGATTATCTCGGAAATGTTCTCATAATAGTCGATAAGATAAATGTAGTTTTGGAAAAGGATCCATTGATGTCGATAGGACTCTTGGTATTAACACTTATCCTTGGAGCAGCTGCAGGAGGCATATTAGGGCTTATTGCATCTCTACCGCTCTTCCGAGGAATACGTCTCTTCTATCTGGGCGTAACATTACTTGCTATCCAGATAAGCTTCAATACAATAGTTTATCATTGGGAACCAATAATAAGGGGGGAGTTCGGGGTTCCCATTCCTGATCCATTCAAGTGGCTGGGTCATTATTGCCCGCCAAATGTAGCTCCAAGCTTCATGCGGCTGATGGGAGTAATAATCACATCTGGAATAGTCCTAGCAATCACCGCGTACTACTGCATCTCAGTCAGCCGATCCCCTCTAGGAAGACTCCTAAAAGCTATAAGAGATGACGAACGTAGCGTCGAAGCATTGGGTAGAGACGTGAGAAAAATCTACGTTAAGGTGATGACTGTCTCTTATGCTCTCACGGGCATGGCGGGAGTATTATTTGCTTTCTATCAAAGATACGTAATCGGATTGAATTTTGATAAGGTTGCTTGGACCTTCTGGCCTATAGCCATGGTTATACTTGGGGGACTAGCGAATAATAAGGGAACAGTTATAGGGACTATCGTTTTTATCACTCTGAAAAGATTCATAATGTTCTATAAAGCTGATTTGGAATTTATCCTGCCATTCTCTCCCGTATGGTTAGAAGGTATTCTTCTAGGAACTCTTCTGATGGCTATGCTGATTTATAGGCCTCGAGGATTATTCCCAGAGACTCCGGAAATACCGTTAAGTAGAGAGGAGATTGAGAAATTAAGGAAAAGGACTTAAAATTTTAAGACAAATATTAAAAGGTTCTTTGCATTTTCATTTTAAAATGAAAAATTTTTAAGTAACTATCGTATATTCATTGAAGGTGATTAAAAAAGGAGGGCTCAGCATGCCTATAAAAACAGTCTCTGCAGTATTAATGATAGTGCTTTTCTTAGCAGGATTAGGAATAGGCTATGGAGTAAGCATCTTCGCAGCGCCGACGCCCGCAGCTAAGGGATTAACTGGAGAGATCAAGATAGGAGCTCTCGAAGACCTCAGCGGGTTCTTAACCACATATGGGGAGGATATTAAAACAGCCTATGAAATTGCAGAGGAGGATGTAAACGCATTCCTCAAGGATGCCGGGGCTAAATGGACTATTAAACTTATACATGAAGATACAGCATCTACACCAGACGTAGCACTTGAGAAGTTTGAGTCTCTAGTCGGCAAGGGAGCGAAGATCATACTAGGTCCAATGATGAGCCCAGCCTGCGCCCAAGTCAGAGAGTATGCTGAAGCACATGATGTGCTTTACATCAGCCCCTCATCTACGGCGGTTGAGTTAAAGATACCCGGGGACAACCTATTTAGATTCTGTGCAATTGATGATCTTCAAGGCCCTGCAATAGCCTCCGCCATATATTCTTCAGGAATCACACATTTAGTCTCAGTATACGTAGATAATGATTGGGGCGCTGGATTAGACAAGTCAGTAACTGACAAGTTTGAGGATCTAGGTGGAACAGTGGTGAAGCATGTAGCATTTGCTCCTGAAACAATCGAGTTCGCTCCAGTTGTTGATAAGATTAACTCAGCTATCCAGAAAGCCTTGGACGATGGGGTTCCAATGGAGAAGATAGGAGTCTTCGCTGCGACTTATAGGCAGATCCTAACAATATTTACTACGGCGGCCAAGTATCCTAATCTTCTAAAGGTCAGATGGTTCGGGACGGATGGCACCGTTATGATTCCTGAACTGGCAGATATTGAAAAGCATCCGACAGAGACAGAATTTGCGCTTAGCACGAAATTTACAAGTACAATGTTCAAGATACCGATGACTCGAACATACAAACATGTACATGATGAGATTGTTAAGAGGTTGGGAAGGGAACCTACCATCTATGCCTACGACGCTTACGATTCCGTATGGGTCGTGACGTTAGCTCTAGCCGCTGTGGGAGAATATGATGCAATGAAAGTGAAGGCGATACTACCGAAAATAGCAGATATGTATATCGGTGCATCTGGAGATATTGTCTTGGATGAAAGCGGCGACTTAGCGATTGCAGACTACAGTTTATGGCGTCCTGTCAAGACCGACGGTGGTGTTGAGTGGAAAGAAGTCGGCGTATACTATGCCTCAATTGATACAATAGAATGGATGGAAGGATACAAGCCATAAACTCCAAAAACCTTTTATTTTATTTTAAGATTTTAGAAATTCCCTTGAAGGTGGAAACATAATTGCCGATGCAGAACGAAGGAAAAATGGACGATGTCATTCTGGCGACTAGAAATCTTACGAAACGATTTGGAGATCTAGTCGCAGTTGACAAAGTTAACATGGATGTTAAAAGAGGATCATTCTCCGTTCTCTTCGGTCCAAACGGAGCTGGAAAAACAACATGGGTAAATGTGGTTACGGGATATCTTAAAAAGGATGGCGGCAGAGTCCTGTTTAATGGAAGAGACATCAGCGATCTCTCAGCATCTGAAACTTACAGACTGGGATTAGCGAGAAGTTTTCAGATTCCCAGAATATTCCCCCGCCTCACGGTATTAGAAAATATATTGATAGCTGAAAATGAGAATCCGGGCGAGGGCTTCTTTAAGGCACCTATAAGGGCTTCTTGGGAAAAGGTAGAAAAAGAAACCGTTGAGAGGGCTTTTAAGATTTTAGAGATCGTAGGGCTTGAAGATCGCTGGGATGCATTAGGCGGGGAGCTCAGCGGAGGAGACGCTAAACTCCTAGACGTTGGGAAGGCTCTCATGAGCGGTGCTAAGATGCTCCTTATAGATGAGCCCATAGCAGGTGTCAGCCCCTCCTTAGCCCATACAATTCTTCAACGCTTACGCAGTATAATGAAAATGCAAGGAGTTACGATTCTTATAATTGAGCATAGACTCGACATAGCGTTGAGATATGTGGACTATGCTTATGCTATGGCAGGTGGAAGAATAATCGCTGAGGGAGAGCCTAGCAAGGTTATAAAGGCGCCGGAGGTTATTGAGAGCTATCTTGGTGAAAAATACCGGATAAAGTGATCTTCCATGTTGGAGCTTAAGAATGTAAATTCTGGCTATGGATCTCACCAAATACTCTATGACGTCTCTATGGAGATGAAAAAAGAAGATATAACTGT
>JAGGUU010000134.1 GCA_021158305.1 Candidatus Bathyarchaeota archaeon | reverse complement strand
GGATTTTCATTAAAAACTGTTTGATGCTTATCTTCTTCTCAGTTATGATGGTGTTTTTTGTTTGGCGTTATTATACCCATGCCTATGCCTTGGGAGGCACTACTCCAAAAATCGGTCTAGAATCAGTTATATTCGCGTTTGAGGCATGGGGCGTAATAGTCTCTTCCGCGGGAACGCTGGGCTTATTGACCAGAACCATACAGCTCTTAAAAAGGATGCATAGGTATAAGCTAAAGCCTAATGTGCCAAGGTAAAAACGTTGCGATTAGGCTTCGATCGTTACGTTTGATCTGATGGGCTTGATTGGAATATATCTCATAAAAGGAGAAAAGAAGGTTTATGGATAAAAGATATCCTCCGGTTTTTCCACTACCTTTTCAAGCGTCGTAGCGTCTATTCGTTTCGCGTCTCCCCGGTATCTATCAACGATTCCACTATCCTTAAATTGCCATCTGACTTTCAAGGGGAACTTCGGCTTGCAAGGCTTTATTTTACCTATTTTCTTCATAGCCTCCTTAGCGCCCTCATATATCATGGCGCGCGCCTTCTTAGGAGAATACATTATCGCCGCCTCTCTAGCCAAGCCTATCTTAACCTGAACGGTGACTATGTCATCTCCTAAAAACTCTCTCGCTTCCTTAACTGCTTTATCGTCGCCCGTAACCATAAGCACTGGAATGTCGTAGGCGCCAAGCAATATCGCCTCCTGATATATCTCGCCAGCAAGTCTATCATTTATCCAATAATTATCCCATGTTAAACTATTCTGAGTGTGACAGAGTAGCCCGCGCGGAGTGTGACTTTTTGAGTGATATCCCAAAAGAAAAGCGCCATCGAATCCTTGACTTAAAACTAAATCCCATGAGCTGAAGATCCCCATTACAACTTCAGCTCGCTCATCAAGTTCCTCAAGGAGAAAACTCTTCGAACCGTCATGACCGTCCCAGACAACCACGCGCGTAGCTCCTCCGTCAAAGGCACCTCGAACAGCAGCGTTAATTTCGCCCATAAGCAACCGCCTCGCTTCCAAGTTAGCTGGAGTTCCATACTCTCTTGTCTGTTCAAACCTATAAACTCCGCAGACGCCTTCAAGATCCGTCATAATCAATATCTTCATCATTTCTCACCATTAATAGATCCTGCTTTATTCTCGTTAGATATATTGATAGAATTTTATTTCAAGTATTCGCGGCAAGTCTAATACTTGCTCCGCTCAGCCTTAAGAGGAATATGGCGTTTTTGCATCTAAAAGGAATTTTAGAAATCTTTATTGAAAAGTTCCGTGCATTATAATAATGAAAAATATCGTTTGATGAATAAAGATGCCCAGAGGCTTCTCTCTTCAAAGATTTTTCCATATGGTAATATTAGTGACTTTCATACTTCACGCTTCCCTTGCCGAGGCATACATAGGCGAAAATGAATACATGAATGTGGATAATCCAGTAAATAATCTAGATATTCTTGAAAGGGACGTATTCGCAGTTTTTATAACTTCAAGAATGGAGAATCTGTCCGCGGAGTGTCAGCCTTTAAATCGCGGCGGCTCATTCGATTTATCAATTTCAACAAACTATATAACCCGTTCAGGCGTAATTTCCGTTGTCACAGTCCAGCTAAATACTTATGGAACTTATAAGTTAACTATCAGACTTAGTAGTAGTAAGCCTTGGAATTACACACTAGGCGTTTATACCCGAAATATTAGGTTTTATGAAGAGTACTGGGGGAGAAATCTGCTTATCCGAGGAACATTCATCGAACATGCACATTTCTCACGTCACCCAGGAAACTGGACGATAATCATCACTCTGAAGAGCCATAACCCGACTAGCCGTTCACTTATTCCCTCCATCACCCTTCCAACTCCAGTAAACATGGCCCTTCTACTGGCAACATGGATTTTAATATTCTATATAAACAGCTTCGCTTTTATCGACACATACTTTAAGAGTAGAAAGGAGTCAGTCTCTAATGTCAGATGGGTGATAGTGGGAATTGTGATGTTGATAAGCATATACCTTGCTTATCAGATATACCTTTTCGTTACGTCTGCCGCCTTGGAGGGAGGATAAATGGACGAAGATGAATTTTCAGATCAATGGTGGTATAAGCGGGAGACCCTCAGAAAAATCTTTTCACCCTTACTCTACCTTACTTCTTGGCAGTATAGATTATGGAGGTTTCTCCAGAAACCTCCAGAGAAGAGGAGAAAGGAAGCTGAGAAGAGAGCTAGGAAGATTCGGAAAAGGATGGATTTCCCAAATGTGAGTAGAAAGGATCTTGTTGGCAGAGAAGAGGAACTGAATAAGGTCTTAATAAGTGCTCATTATCATATATTTCGGGATCCAGAGATTCGGAAAGCTTGTCCTGTCCCCCCGCCTAAAATCTTCATTCTGAAAGGAAGTTCCGGAAGCGGTAAGACTTTCTTCGCTGAAATCTGCCAAAGAGAAATCTTCGAAGAAGGATTAAAGTACGGTATGATCGTGAAATACGCTTCCCTAAAACCGGAAGATGTCTACACTATGTGGTATGGCAAGAGCGCCCAGCAGCTCGGTTTATTCTTTCAAGAAGCCTTCCAGAGACCCAGCATAATTCTGATTGACGAATTCCAAGCTTTCGGAAGTAGATTCTCCTCAACATCTGAGGTTGGAATGGAGGAGAAAAGAGTTCAGACAGTCTTCTTAGAAAAGATCGACGAGCTGCAGAAGAAGAATTATCGATGCATCCTCTTAATAGCAACGAACGAGTATGAGACAATTACCGAGACTTTACGGAGACGAGGAATAGTTGGCACAATAGATCTAGACGCAAGCACGAATAGAAATATGCTCTTAGAAATAGCCAAGAGACAATGCAGAAAATACGGAATAAATCTTAAGCCAGTAGAGATCATAGAAACCCTTGAGGATTCCCTTCGTGCCGTAGGGAATACTCGCCTAACACCAGCGGACGTGGTAAACGCCTTCAACATAATAATGAATGAGAAGTATAAGCCGCTACAGGAGAGTTTAATTCACAAACTTCGGAGAAAAGCCATCGAAGTTAATCTTGGAAAGACTGTTACACTTGACGATTTCAGAGCAGCTGCTCGCAAGCTTAAAGCATATATCTCCCAAGAAAAGACGGAGGCTGCTCGGAGAGCAATAAACAGAATAGCCCCAAGAGAGAGATATAGTGACGTCGGAGGTCTGCATGGAATAAAGGAAGAAGTAATCAAGGAGATATCGCTGGCTCTCGATGCGGACTTGGCGGTTAAGGCAGGATATTTGCCGCCTAAAGGTTTCATATTCTATGGTCCGCCAGGAACTGGGAAAACATTGCTAGCTAAGGCCATCGCCGGAGAGAATGATGTCTGGTTCTATAATATTGATGGCCCTTCAATACTCCAAGGCAGATACGGCGATCCGGAGAAGACGATAAGGGATATATTTGCAGATGCTCGGAGAAACGCTCCAGCCATTATTTTCTTTGATGAGATAGATTCTATAGCCCCTAAGAGGGGAACGCATGATCCCGTCGTTGACAGAGTTGTCTCTCAGTTGCTGACTGAAATGGACGGCTTCACGCCTTTAACAAATGTTGTCGTTATAGGAGCAACGAATAGATTTGAGATATTAGATGAGGCCCTTCTTGAACGTTTCACACGTCATTTTAGATTCACTTATCCCAAAGATAAGACTGAGAAATTGGAGATTCTAATGATTCATCTTCGGAGATACAAGGATGCCCTAGACAAGAGCATAACCCCTGAAGATGTGCTTAGAGTATTCGAAAAGAAGATTTTGAGCCCTAGGAAGATGGCGAATGCTATCGATGACGCGAATAGACTTAGAACAAAGGAGCTTGAGGCTTGTCGTAAATTTTTGGAGGCTATGAAATACGGGGAGGAGAAGACTCGAGAAATAGAGAAGTTATTTAAGGAAGATCTGGAGAGGCTCTTCGAGAATCTAGGAATCGACAGAGACGATCCAAACTTGGTGGAAAAGATGAGAAAGGTAGATCCAACCAATTATCCTCTTAAGCTGTACCATTTCGAGAAGGCTCTAGAGAGAACCTTTGATGAAACGGTTGAGGAAGCACAGAGGATGATCCAACAGACTGTCAGGATACAGAAGCCGGAGATCGGAAAGAGCTATGGATTAATCGCGCTTGGCGAACGTGGAGAGCTCGGAGGATTAGTCGGAGTTATTGAGGTAATAGTAAACCCGAAGGGAAATGGCAGGATTCAAGTTGTAGGTAGCGAGGCCGGAGAAAGCATCTTGGCAAGCGCACAGGATGCTTTTATACACATAAACTCTATGGCGAACTGGAAGTTTAAGGATTACGATGTCTATGTTGAGATAGTAACCCCGGCTAAGGGCATGGAGAAGCAGATGCTCGCGTCCGGCATCACTAGACCTCCAGTTTCAGGACCCTCAGCTGGTTTAGCAATAGCTGTCGCTATGCTTTCAGCCTTTCTAAACGTCGAGGTCGATCCGACCGTTGTGATGACAGGCGCCATAACCGCGAGAGGAGAGGTGTGGCCTGTTGGAGGACTCGACTATAGAGGAATGGGCAAGATAGAAGCTGCTTTGTCTGATAGATATGCCAGAAAGCTGATTATACCAAGATATAATTATGAAAGACTCAGAAATTTTGATACAGAGAAGATGCTATCCGAGAAGAAGATTCAGATCATTCCGGTTCAAACATTTATGGAAGCAGCCGTAGAAGCGCTTATAGGCTTCTCTTCTCAAGAAGAGCTAATGAAGAGTCTTAAGAAGAGTTTTCCAGAACAAACATTATGATTCTCTAAACTCTCATCAAATGTGAAGAATTAGAAGAAAACTAAAAAGGAATTATTATTGCTTTTGTGGACTAGTTTGTTTTGCATCTATCTGCAATATGCTCATCCCGTAGGTAATAAAACTGTAAGAATCTTTCATTGCGAATTATCTTATGATCTTCTTCACCATGCGGAACTCCTTGAATACGCATTTAAATGACGAGTACGCTGCCCCAACGCTCTTTCTTCCGCTATACTGTCCGAGCCTAATCATCACGACCTAGAAATCTATACAACCCTTTAGCCTCTGAAAGCTGCGCCTATGTAGCCGTTCTCCCAAGACCTACAACAACCTCAACATCCAT
>JAGGUU010000010.1 GCA_021158305.1 Candidatus Bathyarchaeota archaeon | reverse complement strand
GAAGTTTCTTTCAGAAGCCCATAAGCTACTGAGCTATATACGTGGAGGAGATGAGGAAAAGTTTAGAAATTTCTTAAAAGATGTTCGTTCGACACTAGCCAAGAGAGAGGATATGACAAGATCATATAAGGATATGTACAAAGCTCTGAAAGCTATTCGTGAAGGAAAACGCTAATCTTTAAGCTTAATCAGAGTGTTTGTGTTTAATACTCCTGGAAGATTCCTTATGGCATCGATCTTCCTATTTAAGTCATCAATTGTATACGCTTGAATAAAAGCCGCGATGTCGTAATCTCCGGAAACCTCAAAAACCCGCGCGGCGATTTTCTTCATACTTTTAGCTACGCTACTAGTCATTGTGGGTTCAGTCTCGACGAGAACCACTCCCTCGAACTCCGCAGTGGTTTCGATCGTGAATCGCTTAATCACCCCATCCTCCTGAAGTTTTTTTATCCTTCTTCTAATAGAGCCCTCAGTTAATCCGACTTTCTTGGCAATATTAACATACTTCATTCTAGCGTTATCTTTTAAGATCCTCAAAATCTCAAGGTCGATACTATCCATAAGAGTATTTTCTACGAGAAAAGATATAACTTTTGTGAAAATCGTAACAATCCGTCGCGCATATAGTGTAAAACTTTTCCGGCTGCTGAGATATTTTGTGCTATTTGTCGGTCTTGTGTGCTGCTATTGCGTGGCTATATTGATGAAGCAACACAAGCTACACGCATGCGGACCTTTCTACGCTTCATCATTCTTTTTTATTATCTAGTGATCTCTAGACCCCTCAAATAGAAAACTATACTCAGCCCTCCAGTTGATGAGTACTTTATCTGAGGATGGACCAGTATATTACCTTTATTCCAAGTCTCCCTTAATAGCTTGAAGAATTTCTTCCAGCAGTATTAGGCGTCGAGTTCGGCTGAAAACTCCCAAGAGAGGTTCTCACTTTCTTCAGATATTTGAGAACCAGTCCTCGACATCCATGTCAAAAACTACTTGAGAAGAACTTTTATCTCTAAAAACAGCAATTGAACAACCTTATTTGAAAGGAACCAAAAAATATTAAAACTTTATTAATCCAGTTTAAAAAGATCACGAAGACAACACGTGCTTAATATGAAGATGAATGAAGATGGCTCTATCTCTTAGGATGATTTTCCAGAAAGAAAATAACAAGTTAATTGTAAGGGGTCAGGGCGAAATTATTTGGCTGGAGCCTTTTGGAGAGAATTCATTACGAGTTCGAGCGACGAGAGGAAAAGAGATCGTGGAGGAAAACTGGACTCTACTTCCACAACCTAAAGTTCCCGCCGATATTGTTATTGATCCAGATAAAGCCGTGATCACAAATGGAAGATTAAGTGCGGAAGTAAGAAGTACCGGAGACATCCGATTTATAGACGCCAACAGTAAGAAGATATTGTTAGAGGAGCTATGGATCGATCAAAGAGTTATGAATGCTTCGATCTTGAAAGCAAGGAACTATAAGGCTATAAGTAGCGACTTATTCAAAATTCAAGTATACTTCAAAGCCTTCGACGATGAGCGTTTCTATGGAATGGGACAATACGCTAATGACTGTTTAAATCTAAAAGGATGCGTATTAGAACTTGCCCATAAAAATACGCAGATAAGTATTCCGTTCTTACTTTCCACCCGAGGCTATGGTTTTGTTTGGAATAACCCTTCAATTGGGCGCGTGGAGCTTGCTAAAAATCACACTATGTGGTTAGCTGAAGCAACTCGACAAATCGATTACATCGTGATCGCTGGAGAAACACCTATGGAGATCGTTAAGAGATATACTAGTTTAGTTGGTAAAGCTCCACGATTGCCAGAATGGGCTCTCGGTTTCTGGCAATGTAAGTTAAGGTACAGAACCCAAGAAGAACTCTTAAATGTAGCTAGAGAGTATAGGAGAAGAGGCTTGCCTCTATCAGTGATAGTAATAGACTTCTTTCACTGGCCACATCAAGGAGACTGGAAATTCGACTCAAAATACTGGCCATCTCCAGAAAAAATGGTTAGGGAATTAGATTCTATGAAAATCAAACTTTTAGTTTCTATATGGCCTACCGTCGAGGTTAACAGTGAAAACTACCGAGAGATGGTTAGGAGAGGTCTTCTCGTTAGGACAGAGAAAGGAGTATACGCATTGAATATGTTCCGTGCCATCACAACATACGTAGACTTTATGAATCCTGAAGCTAGAGAATTCGTATGGGAAAAAGTTAGGGAAAACTACTACAAGTATGGCATAAAGAATTTCTGGCTAGATGAGGCAGAACCCGAATTTGGGACGGCGGGTCCGGGATATGACAATGTAATAACATACGATTATGATAACGTACGATATTATCTGGGTAACGGTTTAGAGGTAAGTAGTCTCTACCCATTCTACTACGCTAAGGCGTTCTCCGATGGGTTGAAATCAGTTGGAGAAGACGATTACGTGCTTTTAATTAGAGCTGCATGGCATGGCAACCAAAGATTCAAAAATGTTGTTTGGTCAGGGGATATTCCTTCAACCTTTGACTCGTTGAAAAGGCAGATAAAAGCTGGACTTAACATGGCTATATGTGGAGTTACATGGTGGACAACGGATATTGGAGGCTTCCATGGTGGAGATCCTGGTGATCCGCGATTCCAAGAATTGATTGTGCGATGGTTCCAATATGGTGTATTCTGCCCAATATTCAGATTGCACGGAAACCGCAAACCATATACGCAATCAAAAGGGGAGGTTGTAGGAACGGGTGGACCAAATGAAGTTTGGTCATTTGGTGAGAGAGCCTACAAAATAATAAGTGATCTGCTTTTCCTTAGGGAAAGAATTAAACCATACATCATCAGACAAATGGAGATTTGTTGCCGAGAAGGGATACCACTTATGAGACCATTGTTCTTTGATTTTCCAAACGATGAAACAACCTATGAAGTAGAAGACGAATTTATGTTCGGCTCAGATATTCTAGTCGCCCCAGTATATGAGGAAGGAGCAAAGAGCAGGAAAGTATACCTCCCAAAGAGAGAAAAATGGATCGACGCTTGGACGGACGGAACATATGAAGGCGGGCAATGGATTGAGTATGAAACGCCATTAGAGATAATTCCAGTGTTTCTACGAAGCGGAGCAAAAATTCAATTAAAGCCCCTTAAAACTTCACTAAAGCGTGCTACATTGGGATGATATTTTATGGCGTGATGAAAATCTCGCAATAAGTGATATCGCTTATGTGACAATATACAAAGATAAGGAGAAAACATGCCGTCAACCAAGCCGATGCTAAAACAGTAAAAACAGCGAGCAGATGATGTTTAACGAAAAATGTGTAGCCTAAACTAATCTCATCTTCTCTTTTCTGTGCCTAGAAACTACTAATTGGGGGTTATGCTGAACCTCGCTTTAAATAAATCAGGTGCTTTATGCAGATTAAGGGGCATATTATCTGCTAGCTTCAATCCGCTGTATTAGCCTTCTCAAATGAGCCTAATATTCTTCGGAAGTAGACTTAAAGATTTTTAACCTAACGCTACGAGGAGAGTAGGAGATCACATCAACTTCATCTATGCACACATGATTGTACCTTTTAACTGATATCTTTTTTATTTCTCACTGTTTTTAGTTGTGTCGAAGCAAGATGTGCAAAGTGTTATGCGGTAAAAAGTTCTCTTTGAGCTTCATCTTCCTTGCGGCATTCGCATATCAGATGATAGTAGGTGTTGTGGGCATAGCCGTCCCAATCTACGCTAATATGTTAGGTGCTTCGTTATTTATTGTCGGCATCATAGGATCTGCAGGCGGATTGGTCTATTCCTTTATGCCGCTAGTCTCAGGTATTCTCTGCGACAGAATTGGAAGAAAACTCTTCATTTCTGTCTCTTTATTCTCTTACGGAGTATCTTGTCTTCTCTACAGCCTAG
>JAGGUU010000025.1 GCA_021158305.1 Candidatus Bathyarchaeota archaeon | reverse complement strand
TTCCAGACTAGATCCCGAGCTTTCGGGTCGAAGAAGTTAAACCAGCAGAGAACTCCAGAATCATAGAGTATCATTCTTAACTCGCTATTGTCGTGGTCGATTGGAAGTCTAGCGGTTGAGGTGTGATCTCCACCCTGCACGGAGCATGCGTAAGACTCGTAGCCTGGATAGTCTTCTCCGCTTCTTACGCCATGGGCTCCTATGCCTATACCCTTCGATATGACGGCATACTTCAATACGTCGACTCCCTTCATCTCGCTTATCTTTAAGGCAGCCCTATATGTTCCCTCGGCAAGCACGTCTCCGATCCCGCGTCTCTCAGCTATCATCCTAGCTAGAGAAGCGAAGGCCTCCATATTCCCCCAATTAAGCTCTAATCCGTCAAGGTCATCCTTAGTGAGTATACCTCTCTGATAGAGCTCACCTGCAAATCCAAGCACGTTTCCAGTCTGTATACCGCAGAGACCCAAGTCATCTATTAGGGATGTCATGTAAACGTTTTCTTCAGGAGTGAATATTCCCAGATTTGTTCCAAGATATGCTTGGTTTTCATAGTCAGGGTTATCGGTTATCGCTCCTTTCAGCGGGCCAGACTTGATCACTGCCAATTTTAGGCAGGTAACTGGGCATCCGAAGTCTCCCCAGTAAGGCTTAACCCATACTCTTTCAAACTGATCTACACCGAAGCTCTTCTCATCATGCCACTCCTCCTGCCAGTTCCGCACAGGTTCGGAACTAAGCTTGGCGCCGACATCATATCCGAGATATCCAGTCCCCCAACGCCTAAAAACCGTCATTTTAAAGTTTATTCTCAGTATTTCATCAACAACTTTCATTGTCTTTTCCATATCATAGACTTCAGGCAGCGGTCCAGTTCCCTTAACAACGACCGCCTTCAGCTTTTTCGATCCCATAACAGCCCCATATCCGCCGTAACCCGCAGCATGAGCCCATTTAGACGCAACTATTGCCAGTCGAGACTTGTTCTCACCAGCCGGCCCAATATAGACCGCGGAGGGATCCTTCCATAACCCATGCCCCTTATACCGGCTTTCCAGCTCCTCCCTTCCTTCCCTAATCAGAATCTTTAATGTCTCCTTGCAGTCCTTCCCCCATATGTGACTTGCATCCTTAATCTGAACATCTGAGTCCTTGATGAAGAGATACACCGGTTTTTCAGACTCCCCCGTGAATATTATGCCATCGTATCCGGCGCATTTAAGATCAACAGCCAACTCCGTCGCCAGTGTTGATCCAACGACTCCATTGCTTTGAGGAGACTTTCCAGACACACATAATCTTGCTCCAGGTGCAAAGCCCGTCAGCGGTCCAGTGAGCATGAGAAGAATATTTTCTGGTCCCAATGGATCAACGGTCTCCCATTTCCCGCCGAGCCTATCCCAGAGGATCTTTACAGCTAACCCCCTGCCGCCAATATACTGCCTAAGAATCTCATCGCCGAATCTTAATTCTTTAACACTTCCTGTTGATAGATCCACTTCAAGAAACTTTCCTGCATAGCCTCTCATTACACCATTCCCTCCCATCCCTCTCCATACAATTTGCGAATCACATTTCTCGTAATCTCCTCTGGAGTCTTAGCGTAAAGACGCAATGTAGGGATGTCTTCACGCTTTATTATTTCAAGAGCGTTCCATCCGCCCTCCCTGCATGCCTCGACGCATTTCGGATCACCACCACAGAGATCGCAGATCACAGCGTAGTTTTCGGCCGGATGGATGTATGGAATCTTTCCTGGGCAAGCATCAATGCATTCCCCGCAGGCAGTGCACTTCTCCCTGTCAACAATAACAGCTCCTGTCCGCTTATCCACAGATAACGCGTTTACGGGACAAGAGTCGACGCAGGGATAATCACTACACTGGACGCATAGATGTGGAATCTCCACGCCGGGAACAAGCATGAAGACTCTGATGCGTGAAGCCTCCGGCCATATCTTTCCCTCATGATGCAGTGAACAGACTATCTCGCATCTTCTACAGCCCGAGCACCTGAAATAGTCTCTTGCAATCCATATATGTCCAGTCTCTGACATCTTCTCCACCAACCAGAATTATAGCTGGCAAAATAATAATTGCTTGCTGAATATTATTTTTTGGTTTCGAGGATAAAATAGAGACTTCTTTTTCGTTGCTAGCTCCTGCAGAGAGAAGAATGAACAAACAAAATTTTATTCCCCTATTGATCATCCAAAAAATGTCTTTATCCTCCACCGGGCGGCGGAAGTATCGCTATCTCGTCTCCATCCTTAAGCTTCTGCTTGAGATCTGAAGATTTCCCATCTATAAGTATCAGGTAGTTCTTGAGAATCGGCATCTCATCCCTGTCCACCAGCATCTCCCCCTTCACTCTTCGAAAGATCATCTCCTTCCAAGCTTCAGACTTATCTTTATGTCTATGAGGCACATAATGAAGGAGAAGGTCGGCTAATGTAGCTCCTTCCTCGATATCATATTCCTCAATCTTTACGCCCAGCAATTCACGGATCTTACCAAAGTATTTCACTCTTATCCTCGCCATGCCGAGACTCACCAATTTGATATTTCAGAAAAAAGGCTTCCCGCAGAGGAAAGATCATGCTAATGATGAACCGAGAGAGTTAAGTGTTACGGCTTTTACATTCGCCTCCATAGCGTTCCTTATAAGCTCTCTATCTTCCGTTACTAGCACCATCTGATCTCTATCGGCGAAGTAGCAGTAGGATGCATCATAGAATGTTATCCCCATCCTCACAGATAACCTTAATATATCTTTTTCGTGGCAATCCGTCCTTAATATACGCATCAGCCCGAGAACATCTTTCATTATATTCATAAGATCTTCAAGTTCTCCTATGGTTAACCGCTTATATAGGGCGTGCTCCTTCCAGAGGATATTTCCAAGCTCATATCTAGCCAGATCTAAAGTATATCCCTCCACGAGAATTCTAACCCTATTGGTTTGTATTGCCCTAAAAATGGAGGAAGAATCGAAGATGAACCTCATCTCACATCCCTATCTTCTCTAACGCCTCTAACAACATCTTCCACACTTATCTTTTCAAGCACACGTCTAAGCTTCCTTATCTGCTCCTCAATCCTCTTGATTTCCCTCTTCTTAACCTCCTCTTCTATAGCCTTCCTTAGAAAACTGGAGGGTTTTATTCCGAGCTTAATCATTCTTCTTTTCAGTTCTTCGGGAATCTTCGTTGAAACAGTTACGTATTTACCCATATATACACCAAATTAAGTAGTTATTAATAGGTAAGAAATAAAGGTTTACATTTTTCCTGCCTTAATAACGACTATAAACATATGCTTACACGCAACCCATCAAAGAGAGAACCTAAAGGGAAAGATGTAGCAGTCTAATTGAAGAAATATTGATGGATTAAGGAAAGGATGATCCCTAATAGGAGGTCGCCATGATGAAATATAGAATCAGACAGATGAAGCCGTCCGATGTATCCAGCGTTGTACGCATAGCAAACCAGTCCTTCCTCGAGACTGCCCGTCTAAGCTGGCTCATAGGATACAGAATAGTCCAGCGGCTGATGAGTAACCGTGAATGCCTTTTCATAGCCGAGACCGATCGAGGCGATCCCGTGGGATTCGTAGTTGGAGAGCTTAAGGATGACAGAGCCGTCATCAACTGGATAGCTGTTCACCCAAGTCACAGAAGCCGAGGAGTCGGCGGCATGTTGCTCAAGGCTATTGAGGAGAAAGCCCGCGAGGAAGGAGTCCGCATAGTGGAGACAGGCACTCCCTTCGCCCGCCCCTTCTACGAAAAGTATGGCTATAAATGCGTTAATATAAGACGATCAATGCTACTTGAACTCGTAGGGAGATCAATCTCCCTACCCAAAGGACTACGCATCCGCACAATAATGCTTGAAGAACTGCCGGTGCTTCTAGACTTTATAGGAGATGAGAATGAATGGCTCAGATTCGCTGCTGCATACTTCGAAGCCTACGAAAGCGACCCGGAAAAGGCGATACTGATAACGAATAAAGATGATGAAACCCTCGGCGTGGCAATAAGCCGTGGTGAGAAGATCTGCAGTGAACTCGTAACTCTCTCATATATCTTCGCAAAGAAAAAAGAAGACACAATAAAGATTCTGAACTCGCTTGCATACGTGGTTTCCTCACGCGGTCACAGATGGCTCGGAGTGGAGTTGCCAATAGCCGGAATAACCGAGGAACACCTTGAAAGAGCAGGATGGCAGGATGCAAGATTGCCCTTCTTCTGGACAATGTACAGAATGAGGAAAAAACTCTAAATCGCAAGATAACCAACCGCATTCAAGAAGCCCCAGCACAAAACCTACCGCATATCCGCGTAGGCAACATCCAAAAAGCATACAGAAGCTTCCGCCTAAAAATTTTCTGCCAGAAACCCAGAAAAATTCCTTTTAAATAATTTAATTACATTGCCCTTTCAATTCCCTTCATGGGATTTTCTGTTTTGAAACTTATAAATATAATCGAAAGTTTGTCTGGTAGCGCGTCTTTTGTGCTAGTTGAGGAAACTGATGAGTATGGACAATTTTGTTTGGTAAAGTGTTTATTGTTAAGGAATTCGGTGGAGATTTGGAAATGCTTTTAAGCAGGCGGTCTCATGAAGCCTATGATTCGCGGCAGGTGTGTTCTGTTGGGAGATGATAAAGCTAAGGAGGTCATGTACATTGTTCCGCTTCTGATTTTGTCAGCTTTGTCTCTGCTAGTGGATCTATTGGTGGGAGACAGTGAACTCTTCATTCTTGTGAATCGGGGAATGATTAATCCGATGCTGGATTTTGCCTGCGGGTATCTTTCAGCCTTTCTCTTCATATCTTCATCGGCGACAGCATTATTTATTCAGTTCTTCTTGGGAGATGAATCTTCGAGGCGCAGCCGCGTCATGGCTGGATTGTTAGCCATAGCATCGGCGCTTATCTCTTACGGATTCGGATCGCTTCTTAAATTAGCCTTTCAGAGACCTAGACCATTCGAGGTTTTAGATGCGAGGATCGTTGGTGAATGGCGTGTAAGTACCTCTTCTTTCCCCTCGACAACGAGCATGTTCGCCTTCGGATTTGCACTTTCAATGCTTTATGAGAAGCCTAGGATCGGAGTGATACTCGTTATTGAAGCCTTATTCATAGGCTTCTCAGTTGTTTATGCCGGTTTTCATTATCCTTCGGACGTTATAGCCGGGATGCTTCTCTCCATCTGCTTAACCCTGCCGATTAACGTTACCAAACGGAGACTAGCAGCTGCGAAGGAAAGGAACCGTTAGGCGGCTTTGCATCATGCGTAAAAGATTTATCTGCCTGAAAGGATAACCGTTGAGTATGAAGATTATAGATGTTAAGTTGCATTTGTTCAGCGCTGAGACTCCAGGCTACGTCACGAGCTTTTCAGGACTAGAAAAGAAGCAGCCTCCAACTTTCCAGTATAGTTTGGTGAGGATTCTGACGGATGAGGATATAGAGGGAGATTATATAGTCTGGTCCGAGATTCCGAGTGCAAGGCCGCAGTCTCTAGCTGAAGTCCTGAAGGCCTATAAGCAGTACTTGATCGGCGAGGATCCCTTGAATAGGGAGAAGATATGGCGGAGACTAAGCGAGCTCTGGTATGGTTATAGATGCCCAGCCCTAGCCGCCGTCGATATAGCTCTCTGGGACATAGCTGGCAAAGCCGCCGGCTTGCCCCTCTATAAGCTTCTAGGAGCCTATAGGGATAAAGTTAGGGCCTATGCAAGCGGAAACGTTCCAATGGATGTTGAGGAAGTTGTGAAGATCGCCCGTGAACTTAAGAGGAGAGGATACAGGGCTATGAAACTTCATCCAATACCAGTGGAGGCATGTGAGGCGTTGAGAGACGAGGTGGGAGAAGAAGTGGATCTCATATATGACGCCGTCTTCTCACATACTCGCAGGGGAGCCTTGAAGATCGGAAGGAAACTTGAAAAGCTTGATTTCTACTGGTATGAGGCTCCATTACCAGCTGATGATATTGAGGGCTACATTAACTTATCTAGAGCCTTAGACATCCCAGTCACCGTGGAGCTCATGAGGGAAAATGATTATTTGGAGTATCTGCGGAGGGGAGCCGTGGATCTTTTAAGGACGCTATGCGGATTTACTGGAGGAATCACGGAGATGAGGAAAGCCGCAAGTCTAGCTGAATTCTTCGGGGCTAATTGGGAACCACACACTTATGGAGGCACGCTTTATCAAGCAGCTCACCTCCACGTTATACTTGCCACAAGAAACTGCAGCTTCTTCGAGCTACCAATAGAGAATGGGCAGGAAGGATGCTTTGATGTTGGAACTAGAGATGTCATAAGGATAGATAGGGATGGATATGTTCATGCTCCTGAGAAGCCGGGGCTTGGAATCGAGATAGATTGGAAACAAGTGGAGAAGGGCGTGGAGATTCCCATCTAAAGCATTCTGTTGATGAGCCCCGCGGTGTTCCCAATGAAGAAGTTCAAAACAGACGTGCTTATAATCGGCGGGGGAGGGGCTGGATCTAGAGCTGCAATTGAAGCGGATAAGCTTGGAGTGGACGTTACAATAATCTGTAAGGGAGAGTATGGAGAATCCGGTTGCACTCCGAATTCAGCTTCAGAATGGATGGCTTATGGAGTAGCGTTGGGCATCGCTGACCCACGGGATAGCTGTGAAGCCCATTTTCGGGATATAGTTGAGATGGGAGCATATGTCTGCGACCAGAACTTGGCGAAGATAATAGCATATGAAGCCCCAGATCGCTTCTTTGAACTCGTCGATTGGGGAGTCAACTTCCTTAGAAACGAGAATGGAAGATTCAAGCAGTTCATGTCCGATGGAGCATCATATCCAAGAGCATGCGGCACCGGTGCGGATACTGGAAGACAGATAATGAACGCATTGAAAAAGATCGTTGACGAGAGGGGGATAAGAGTACTAGAGAACATGATGGCTGTAGATTTGGTTGTGAATAATGGAAAAATCGTGGGAGCTGTTGCCATAGATGTAGAGACGCTTGAGCTGACATTCTTTGAGGCTAAGTCTACGATAATCTCAACGGGCGGCGCCGGCGGGCTCTTCCTCCACAACGTCTTTCCAAACGGAATGACTGGAGACGGATACGCAATGGCCCTAAGGGCGGGGGCAAAGCTCGTTAATATGGAGTTCATGCAGATAGGTCCATGCGTTACTAGTCCTTTCAAATTCGACGTAGGCGGGGTGCTGTGGAGGCTTGGTCCAAGGCTGATTAATGGCAGAGGAGAAGAATATTTAAGGAAGTATCTGCCAGCCGGAGTAAGCCTAGAGGAAGCCTACAGCCTCAAAGCTGTATCTTTCCCATTCACTATGAGAAATGCCTCTGGATACATCGATATAGCGAATTTCACGGAGATAATTGAGGGTAGGGGAACGGAGAATAGATGTGTCTACTTCGACCTCTCCCATGTAGACCCAAAGACCTTGGAGACTGAGGCTCAGATCCCATTCAGATTCTTTCTAGATCGGGGAATCGACATAAGGAGGGAGCCTCTGGAGATAGCCCCGGCTATTCAGCATATGAATGGTGGAATTCTGATTAACGAAAGAGCTGAGACTGGAATCCCGGGTTTATATGCGGCGGGTGAAGCTGCTGGGGGACAGCACGGTGCGGATAGACCTGGGGGCAATTCCCTGGCGGACTGCCAAGTCTTTGGAGCTAGGGCTGGGAGATACGCCGCGGAAAGAGCTAGAGAAACCTCTGCGGCGTCGGGTATTAAGGCGGCGAGGAAGATTGCGGAGAAGATTGCGGCTCTATTGAAGCTGAGAGGAAATCTCGATATTGAGAAGATTAGGAGAGAGATTAAGGAGATAATGTGGAGAAATGTCTCAGTAGTCAGAAGAGGAGATCTTCTGACTGAAACGGTGAAGAAGCTTCAAAGCTACAAGAAACTTTTAAGTTCGCACCTTAACATTGCGGAGAATAGGCTAGTTGAGGCTTTGGAGCTTAGAAACATGATCGACACAGGTTTGGCGATAGCGGAGGCAGCTCTTGTCAGGAAAGAAACCCGTGGGAGCCATTACCGCGCGGATTATCCAAGCAGGGATGATAGAAGATGGATGAAGATGATAGAGATACAGATGGTTAATGGGAATATTTTGGTCAATATGAGAAGCCCCATAATTTGCGGCTGATAATTTATCATCCATGCTGAATCGTTTCTCCTAGCACTTCACTCTTCTAGTGCATAGCCCCTTCTCATCGGAGCCAGCGATCTCCAGTTTTTGGCTTATCCGAAAGGCTTATATTCGCTGTGAAGCGATATGCTTAAAAAAGCATAAGGGCGGTTCGATGAGAAGAAGATACATTTACGCTTTCGTAACATTCATAATATTCACGACAATTATAGGAGGATTATGCACTGGCATCTTATGGGAAAGCACTATCACGCTGAGAGTCTTTTGTGCGGGAAGCCTAGCGTTACCCTTAGAGAGGATTAAGGAGAGATTTGAGAGGGATTTCTCATCGTATAGGCCTCCGGGAAGTCTGATTGCCTATAGGGTGAGAGTTCAGCTCGAGCCAGCTGGAAGCGTGCAGTGCATCCGAAAGATAATTGATATCGGTAAGAGAGCGGATGTACTCGCGGTAGCTGACTACTCTCTTATACCAGATATGATGATGAATTATACTGATTGGTACCTGAGATTTGCTAAGAACAGGATAGTCATAGCCTTCACGGATAAGAGCAGATATGCTGATGAGATAAACTCGAGAAACTGGTTTCAAATATTGAGGAGGAGCGATGTGAGATGGGGCTTTTCCAACCCGAATATGGATCCCTGCGGATACCGTTCTCTATGGGTCATACAGCTGGCTGAGCTCGAATATGGAGACAGCCGAATCTTCGAGGACCTCGTAGAGAAGAACTCAGCGATTAGAATGAATGAGGAAGCAGGCATCTATACATGCGTAGTTCCAGAAGATCTTAAGCCAGATCCAAACCGCTTGGTTATCAGAGATAAATCCGTCGAGCTCGTTGTACTTTTGGAGTCCGGAGGTTTAGATTACGCGTTTGAATACCTCAGCGTAGCCGTGCAGCATGGCTTAAGATACGTGGAGCTACCGGAGTCTATAGATTTAAGCGGCAAGGAGCACGCAGATGTGGAGAGGTATAGCCATATGAGGATGATGCTTAGAGGAGGAAACTTGATTGCTACACCCATACATTATGGGGTAACAGTGCCGAGGAACGCAGCTCATCCAGAGCTAGCCGCCGCCTTCATCAAGTATATGATAGATGAGGAGGGGCGAAGGATCTTCAAGGAGATGGGACAGCCTCCAATACATCCCGCATTAGCAAGCAATTTTGACAAGATCCCAGAGATTCTTAGGCCACACTGTACTGGAGGGGAGATGAACAATGACTGAAAATAAGCGTCTCACGTGGGTTAGGAGGAACTATCTATCGGTAATCTTCTCAGCGGTAGGCTCGGTTGTAATTCTCTTTCTGGTAGTAGCCCTCTTCAATATGCTGATCCAGCAGGTGCTCACCGACCCCGGCAACCTCATAGAGGTCATGTTCGATGAAGAGGTACTCAAATCTGTTACCCTAACCCTATACGCGTCGTTCCTGTCAACGATGATCGCCGTAATCTTCGGGACGCCTCTCGCCTACGTGCTCTCTAGGCATAAATTTCCAGCTAAGAGCTTCATCGAGTCTATAATAGACGTCCCAGTGATAATACCTCACAGCGTCGCGGGAATAGCGCTCTACGCCTTGCTAATGCGGAGGGGGCCCGTCGGATCCTTCATGGAGAGGATAGGAGTAGTGTTTGAGGAGTCTCTCTGGGGGATAGTTGCAGCGATGTTCTTCGTGAGCGTCTCGCTCTATTTGAATGCTGCCAGAGAGGGCTTCCAGAGCATTGATCCCCGCTTGGAATATGTGGCTAGAAGCCTAGGCGCAGGCCCCATAAGAACGTTCTTCTCGATCTCTCTTCCACTAGCAATTCGCCACCTATTCTCAGGAGCCATAATGGCTTGGGCTAGGGGGATAAGCGAGTTCGGAGCCATAATCTTCATAGCGTTTTATCCGATGGTTGCGCCTACGCTAATCTACTATAGATTTACGCTATACGGGCTTGGCGGTTCACGGCCAGTAGCAGTCTTCCTAATGCTTATCTGCTTCGTAATCTTCGTAGTCCTACGCATGATGAGCAGGAGGTGGGGAGGGTCGCATCGATAATTCTAGAGAATGTAACGTACATCTTAGAAGACTTCTCAATCAGAAATGTATCTCTAAAGGTTAGAGAGGGAGAATACTTTGTTTTATTAGGCCCAACGGGTTCCGGAAAGACTTTGCTCCTCGAGCTGATTGCCGGATTCCACGTTCCAGATGAAGGGCGAATAATACTGAATGGAGTAGACGTCACCTACACTCCTCCGGAGAAACGGAACGTGGGCTTCGTTTATCAAGATTATTCCCTTTTCCCTCATATGACGGTTGAGGAAAACGTGGCCTTCGGCTTAAGAGTTCGGAGATTGCCAGAGAATGAGATTAAGCGACAAGTTAAGGAGATGATGAATCTCGTGAGAATATCTCATCTCAGCAATAGATATCCTTCAACGCTCTCCGGAGGAGAGCAACAGAGAGTAGCCATTGCACGGGCCTTGGCCATTAACCCAGATGTTCTCCTCCTGGATGAGCCTCTAAGCGCCCTAGATCCCGGAACTAGGGAGGATTTAAGAGAGGAGCTTAAGAGAATTCACGAGGCACGGAACGTAACGACGATTCACGTTACGCATGACAGAGTTGAAGCCATCCTTCTAGCCGATAGGATAGGGTTAATCATCAATGGCGAGATGATTCAGGTGGGAAGCCCAGAAGAGCTCTTCAGCAAGCCTCTGAACGAAAAAGCCGCCAGATTCCTCGGGGTTGAGAACATACTGCAGGGGAGAATCAGATTGAATAGAGGTGGGATGGTTGTGATAGAAGCTGGCGATCTTGAGATTCACGCCATTACTAAGATCGAAGAGGGAGAGGTATATGTATTCATACGTCCAGAGAGCATCATAATCTCGAGGAAGCCGCTGAGAAGCAGCGCGAGGAATATCTTTCAGGGAAGAATTGTGGAATTGACTAATTTAGGCCCGCTTGTCAGCGTGAAGCTCGATAATGGATTGAAAGCCCTAATAACAAGGCAGTCCGCTGAGGATATGAGACTTAAGCTAGGCGACATGGTCTACGCCTCCTTTAAGGCAGCTTCGGTTCACGTCTCCAGAAGAGCGAGGTGAGATAGGACGAGAAAGATCAAGCCCGTCTTTAAAG
>JAGGUU010000147.1 GCA_021158305.1 Candidatus Bathyarchaeota archaeon | reverse complement strand
GAGGATCTCGGCTTCGAACTCAAGTGGGGAGACGCTGAGGCATTCACCAAGCTCGCTAACTTAATCGTGAAGAGAGAAAAGATTGGAGATGTACTGGCTGAGGGGACATACCGCGCTGCTCTTAAAATTAGCGAGATGAAAGGCGTAGACGTAATGCAATATGCCGTTCACGTTAAGGGAATTGAGGTGGGGGCTCATGGAATTCGAAGCGACAAAGACTTTCACGACATATACTACGCTGCCAATGTTCAGGGAGGAGACCACACATCCCCAGCCGCTGATCCATCTCCGAAGGATGCTGGAGTATGGACTGAACTGAACGCGGCGTTTGCGGACTCCGCAGTATTTTGTATGTTCACAGTTGTGCCAGATCTCGTATGGGAGCTCACCTATGCCGTTACCGGATGGAGAATCACAGAGGAGAAATGGTGCAGAGAACAGGGAAGGAGAATAATAACTTTGCAACGCGTGCTACTTCTCTTGGGAGGGCCAGATATATTCTGGATTCCAGAAAAAGATGATGACAACCCGAAGAGATTCTATGAACCGCTACCTACAGGCCCATATAAGGGAAAAGCAGCGGAGAAGACGGTTGTAGAGAGAAAGAAGAAGGAATATTATAAGGCTATGGGCTGGGACGAAAGAGGAATCCCAAAGGAAGAGGAGCTGAAGAGACTAGGACTTGAAGACGTAGAGGAAGAGGTAAGGAAACTAAGAAAGCACTAAATTTTATTCTTTCTTTATAAGCTTCTTGAAGAGCAACTACACATACGGATGATCTATCTCAGAGTTCTTTTTAATCTTGCCTGAGATTTTCTAAACATTTACCAACTATCGGTGAATAACTGAGATTTCAAAAGTGAGAAGAGTAAGCTATTCTACTTAGGTGACTGAATGCTCTCGAGGATCTTCTGGACAGCATCCTTAACGATAACTTGATCTTCAAGACTGAACATTCTTATTCCATTATGTTCAAGCAGGACTGATACTCCAACTCCAAATCTCTTCGACCCTACAGCTGTTACACCCATGTCAGCAAGCATCTTAACGACTATAGGTCCAGCTCCATGCTCATAAGTCCTAGCCGGGTTGTCCACAACTTCCACTTTTGTGATCGAGCCGTTTACTACGTCTACAACCGTGAATTTTTCAGCCCTACTGAAGACATCAGATACATAATCATCTAAACCCTTATCTCCTTTTGTAGGAATAGCAATTTTTACTCTACTCATTCTCTTTCTAATCCCCCTTAAAACAAAAAGGATTGAAGTGCTTTACGTGGCGTATATCCTTTTTTCAGTAGTATGGCCTATAGAGTGGAAGCGTATACGGGATTGGTAGATAGGCGCCGCCGTATGAAGGCGTCCACAGCATCCAATAGTAGGGATAAGCCCACCACCATCTAGGTAGCCAAGGGAACCAGCGGCAGAAAGGAAAAGGATTGCCGAAGCCTCTCCAGAACCACCGGAAGCCCCATCCTCTAGGCAAAGAGTCCACCTCTCACTTACTTAGCTCTTCGAGTCTTTTTCTTAAGGCGTCCAGCTGCGATTCAAGCATCTTGACTTGTTGTTCAAGCATCTGCTTTTCCTGTTCCTTACTATACGTTGGAGTCACAGCTGTTGGGAGGACTGGCGGTGTTACAGGGGCAGTAGCCGCTGGACCTGCTGTCTGTAGCCATTGCATATATTGTGGCAATAGTCCACTTTGAAGTAGCCACTGAGCCGTAGGCGGTAACCCAGTCGGAGATCTGCCTATCCATCCGGGTGAGAACCCGAACCTTATCCATCCTGGCAGTCCGGTTAGGTAAAACATCCATCTATATCTGTAGCCCATTCCCTTATTCACCTCTTTTTTGTGATTATGCACATTATCAATTATGTGAATATGCACAAAAACTATATAAAACTTACGGTTCTAATAAATGAGGAGGAGAATTGCTAAGAGGGCGACGTAGACGCGGATTGAGAGGCAGATTACCTAAACCCGTTAGGTTAGGGATACAGCCTCCCGTAAGTAAATTCATTCCATTTCCTCAGATCGATCCGTCCCCAATTTATCTAGAGCTAGAAGAATTAGAGGTTCTAAGACTAGTAGATCTGGAAGGACTCTCTCAAGATGAAGCTGGAGTTCGCATGGGGGTTTCGCGAGGAACAATTTGGAGGCTTCTGCAGAGTGCAAGGAAGAAAGTTATCCGTTCCTTAACTGAGGGAAGACCGCTTTTCATCCTAAAATAAAAGGTTGCTCTCCGAGGAACTTTTCATGTGCTTTAAATATTTATTGTACATCCAGCTGAACATTTCCTGCTTTTGTCCCGATAAAGATTGAGGATCTCCTTCTTCTTCACCGTGCAATGACATGGAATAATAAGATCTACCTCCTGCAAGATCTCTAGCTTATTAAATCCATGGAAACCTCCCACCACGCAATGGATCCTACCGATTTTGGAGGCAACGCTGAATATTTTATCTAATCCCGGATGCGAACAACCCGTTATGACGACTACGCCCTTATCCGTATTCACAATTAGAGACTGCTCCTTAATGAGCCTTCCGAGCTCCCCAGTCGTAAATATATTCTCATCAATCTTCTCCATACTGCTTATCTCTCTCAACTTTACATTTTTGAAGGAAGAGAGTCTCCGTTTAAAGTAGTTAGAGAACGATCGGGGAACATAAACTTCAACATCCCCAAGCATACTTAAGATCTGGAAACCTCCGACATGATCCCCATGCTCATGAGAAAAGACAACCTTACGTATCCCTTCAAGATCGACATTGAACGCGCGCATGTTGAAAAGAAGAGTATCCACATCTGCCCCAGTATCAAAAAGCACCCTTCCATCGACGAGACAAGAAAAGCCCCAACCGCTTCTAAATCCTTCCTCCGCTTCATTATCATAGAGAATCTTTAACTCCATATAGACTAGTCCCCCTTCAACTTACTAGACGCTAGAGTACATATATATTTTGGCTTTTCTAACTTAAGATCTAACATTTACGTTGCATACTCATAATTATCCATTATGTCTCAGTTACGATTCCGATTCAATGACTTATCCATTCTCGAAAACCTTTTTATCTCTGCTCAAAAACCCGCTTTTCTGGGAACTTCAGAGAGAAGCCTTCTCCGCTTCTACTTCTCTAAGAACCTTCACAAACTCGAAAAAATTAAAAAATAACAGATCTTCAAGGAGCCTCAATCTTTGCCTTGAATAATTTCTCTATAGCGCTTACCCGAGCCTTTTGAGCTAAGATTACACGATTGGTTAAGCTAAGAGCCTCCTCCGGGCACCATTCGACACATTGAGGTTTCTTATCAGATCTATGAGAACAGAGGTCACAGACCATCACTATCTTCTTATCCGGGTCCAGCATTAATGCGCCGAAGTCGCATGCTTCAATGCACCATCCGCAACCATTACATTTATCTTCGTCAACGGTGATTATGCCTGTCTCTTCGGATTGAGCTAACGCATCGCGTGGACAAGCCTTTACGCATGGGGCATCCTCGCAGAGCCTGCATGCTATTGATAGATTAACATCGGGGTAGATTCGAACGACTCGTATCCTAGATCTTAACGGATTAAAAGTTCCACTCTTCTCGAGCGAGCATATGTACTCGCATATTC
>JAGGUU010000188.1 GCA_021158305.1 Candidatus Bathyarchaeota archaeon | reverse complement strand
TTAACCGTGAGATCGATAAGATAAACGCGCTGAGCAACCCTAGCTGACGTACGTATTGAAATACCTATACACGCTAATATGGATATACTGGCGGTAGCTTCGGCTCTTGTAAGATGGCTGAGGGAGGGGAGGGAAAACAGGTAAAGCTTGTAATTGATGCAAGCATGGCCGCGAAATGGATAATCCCCCGCGAGCCCTGGGAGGAGGAAGCTAGTCGATGTAGTATCGAATTTTCTTGATCGGTTTAATAACGTGTGGTGCGGATCTTGTGGCAATTGTTGTGGAGGTACTTGCGCGATAATAGTTATATATGGCATTTTTCATGGAATAAATGGTGACATATGTGGAGGCATTTGTTAAAGTGGATAAGCAGGGTCGGATGGTTCTTCCGAAGGATGTTAGGAAAGCCCTTGGAATAGAGGACGAAGCTGAGGTTGTGTGCAGGGTCGTCGGAAATAAGGTTATACTGGAAAGATTTTCTATAGAATCGATTCAGAAGGCCTTCGCCGACCTGGAGGAAATAGCTCCAAGCCTAGAAGTGGACACTGTGGAGGTTGAGGGAGAGGATAAGTATGTTGACAGCGAATATGCGCTCCGCAAGATTGGGCTTCGAGGCGTTAGTTGACGTCGGCATCATAGTTCTCGCCCACTTCAGAAATCCTGCGCGCAAGTATGCTGCCCAACTACTACTGGATGCCCTAACACTTAGAAGGCGCATCCTAATCCCCGTGAGCACCTATCTGGGAGCTTACATAATTATGACGAGGTACTTGAAACTTAGACGCGATCGCGTAGCAAAAGCCCTGCTAAAAACCCTGTCTATAGAGTCCCCCGCATTCTATGGAAATATACCGAAAAGCGTCGCAGAAAAGGCTTTAGCATCCGCTTCAGAGCTGAACATCTCATCATGGGATAGCTACCTAATAGAACTGGCCAAAGCCCTCGGAATAAACAAGATATATACGATAGACGAAGAGCTGGCAGAGAAGGTCAGAGATATAGAAGTTGAAAACCCCATCCCCAGAAAAGCCGTAGAAGAGTACCACCAATACATACGAGAAAAGATTATGAAATAACATCGCGAGCAACAAGAGAAACAGACAGAGAGCGCGAATTATCCGGCGTTAAACAATATCCCTTAAGCTATGTCTGGAAATTCTTGTAAGATGGATGAAGGAAGAAAAAGAAGAGCAAATACTTTAGAATTGTTCTAGCCGCGTTTTTTGGTAGAGTGGTCTATGGAGGGCGATGAATAACCGGCGGCACCCTAAGGCAGAACTTCCTTACTGAAGCTGAGAGTATCAAAAGAAGATCTAACAGAGTTTTAGGTTCCAAGAAACGAAGACTTACTTTAATATGGAGAAAAACTACCGTAACAAGATATATTTAGCTTAGACCAGCTTGTAGAATGGATGGGACGGAAATGCGGGAGGACTGGAGAAGCAGAATAGCCGTTGACCCTAAAGTTCTCGCGGGGAAGCTGGTCTTAAAAGGTACGAGAATAGCCGTCGAATTCATTTTGGAGCTACTTGCTAATGGCTGGACCATTGAGGATATATTGAAGAATTACCCGCAGCTGAAGAGAGGACGTACTTGCCGCTCTGAAGTATGCGACCGAAGTTTTGAAAGAAGAGAGGGTCTACCCGCTGCCTTGACCAAGCTTTTAGCCGATGAAACACGTTTTAGACTCAAGAGCCAATAGCCTCAATTCTTAAAAAGCTCGGAGAAGAATCTATTGAGGTCATTGAAGAGAGCCGAACAGATCGCGAGAATTTTAGAAGTCACTCAGTTGGAGAATATAAAATCAGCTGAAGATTTCAAAGTGTCCAAGAGGCAAAAACCACATCATAGGAGAGGCAGTCCGCACGATCATTATCAACTACTATGAGATAATTGGCTGGAGTGAAGAGTATAAGAGCCAGAAGAGAGGAATCGTTTTTCCAGAGATTGTTCTCGAGAATAAGAGTGCTCGAATGCGATTTAAAGGCCGTTGAAGAGTCCAGCAATATTGCCGTGAAGCTCGCCATGATCGGGTGTGAGATTAATGCTCTGGACGTTCTTATCGCCGGAATCGCTCTAGCCAATGGGGTTGAGAAGATCGTGACAAAAGACAAATATTTCACAGAAATCGAAAAAGTCGCCGACATTAAAGTAATAGCATACTGAAATCCGCGAAATTCTACGCTCCGAGATTATGACCAGACTTAAGGCTGAAGAAGTTATCAGCCGCAACCTCAGCTGGAAAATCCACAGGAACAATGTACTGGCGACAGATCGTCTCTCCGAAATGAGATAGGTCTAGATGACGCCGAACATGATCATAATGGAGTCTTCTGGTCCATGACCCGAAGAGACGTTAACCAAAGAATTTAGAGGTGTAATCAGAATAGAGGAAGTTTGCCGAAAACTGTCCGGCTTGATCGTTAAGTAGCGGCTCTGATCTGAAAAGCCGTTTAGCGTAACACTAATATTTGTGCTACATAATATGTGTTACAGAGATGAAAGACACTACGATAACCGTCCGTGTCCCAAGGAAGCTCAAGGAAGAGCTGGCTAAGTACGGAGTTAACGTGAGCGAGATTCTAAGGAGGGCTCTTGAGGAAGAAGTTAGGAAGAGAAAGCGCGAGGAACTTAAAGCAGCTGCCGCGGAGCTTGGAGAATTCTTCTCAAGAATTCCTGATGAGGAGATAGTTAAAGGCATAAGGGAGACGCGAGATAGCCGATGAAACACGTTTTAGACTCAAGTGCCATAGCCTTAATTCTTAAAAAGCTTGGAGGAGAATCCATCGAGGTCCTCGAAGAAAGCGCCACAGTTGATCTCGCCGCATATGAGCTTGGGAACATCCTTTGGAAAGAATACACGTTAAGGAGGCTCATAGGTCTAGAAGAAGCCGTAAGGAGAGCCGAGCAGATCGCGAAAATTTTAGAAGTCATTCAGCTGGAGAATATAAAATCAGCCGAAGAGTTCAAAGAAGTGATGAAGCTCGC
>JAGGUU010000048.1 GCA_021158305.1 Candidatus Bathyarchaeota archaeon | reverse complement strand
GAAGAAGACCGAAGACATGAAGAAGATTGAGAACAAAATGGTTCCGTTCAAGATCGAGGAAACATCGCTGATCGCCGTTCCCTTCTACATAACTATCTTTGAGTCTTCAAGAAAGGTCAGGGCTGAAATATTCCCCCCAGCTGTAGCAAAGAGCTACACGAGTACTATTCAGAGGATCAAGAGAATGCTGTTTTCCTTCAGTCTTGAAGCAAGAATGGGGCTTTTACTCAATCAAAGATTTCCGAGCATCAGTAAGGAAGTCTTCGGAAGACTCGAAAGGAAGATTGAGTCTGATGTCCCGTTTAGAAAGGCCCTCTTTAAGGTAGGAACGTCAAATAACCTCTTGAACTCGCCAAAGTTTATAAGCGACGTTAAAGAGGGGATTGAAAGGCTAGTTGAAGAAGGATGGATAAGCAATGATGAAGGTGGAAGAATTTTGGAGGAATACTTAAAGCCATAGATTCTATCAAGAGGAAAGGTGCTGGAATTGGTGAAGACCACAGAAAAGAATGAGAAGACTCTTGAACGAGCCATGCTTCTGAAGAGGGCTTATCCTAAAGTGGTCATCTATCAGATTGGAAGGGATCTCGATATTCCGTATTTCAAGAGGATCTCAAGTGGATGGGGGATGAAAGATGAAGATAAGGCATGTCTAGCTCTTGGAGCATTTCTAGACGACGATATGTTGCTGAAGATCTTCAAGAAGTATAAGCCGAGGGAGTGGACTGTTTTTAGAGGCAAATACTATGTCCTGCAGGATGGTAGGCTCAAAATAGACGGGTTTGGAAAAACCGTTGAGAAGGCTATTCAGAAGGCTAGGTTGCTCTACGGATCCGACGTCATTCTCATTCTTAAGTCTCTTCTAAAAAGGGACGGCGTTGCTAATTTAAACGAGATAAGGAAAGATGTGAAGTCAAAGAATCTCGAGGAAGTTCTTGAAGGATTAACTCGCCTAGGACTTATCGTCCAGTCGTATGTTGGGGAACGATATAAGGAATGGAGGATCTTAGAAGAGACGATTCCGCTTTTGGAGGCTGAGCTCGGCGTAAAGAGAAGACGGAGGAGACGCGTCTCCCTTCTCCCGGAAGTTGTGAAGATTTCCGAAGAATCCGGTATGGCTACAGAGCATGGAAGGAAGGAGAAGAAGGCTCCAGATCCCCTAGCGGAAGAACGGGAAAGGATAAGACGGATGGATGAGGAGTTCGACAGATATCTAGCCGATCTCCTAAAGAATAGGCTTGAGAAAACTATCAAGTTTGGCAAGAACTTCGGAATAGAGTATCTTGCATCTTACTTAAAAGAGCGTTTCGGACCTATACTCTACTTTGATAGTCTCCTTAGCATAACCCAGCAGTATGGATTGGCGAATGTTAATATCGTTCACGAGAGAGGTGAGACTGGCAAGAAGACAGGCTGGTCGCTGGCTCTCTTCGGAGATCCGGGAACCGGAAAAAGCTTCTCAACCAGAGATATGATCCTCGGAAAACCAAGTGCTAAGATAGGGGCTCATGGTCTTCCAGGAAGAAATCGATACTGCGGCGGCATGACGCCCGCGTTTTTCATCAGAATCGGCGAGGCATACGCTGGCAGAGTCTTTAACTTTATTGTTCCAGAGTTCAATGACTTCTTCAGGTATAAGGGTATGGTTGAGCCTTTAAAGATAGCTATGGAGCAGGGAGTGATAAAGTATGAGACGCATAGCGAGGTGATCGGCCCTTACAGGTTTACTTCATTTTTCTCAGTTAACTATAATGTCTCTGTTCATCGAAAAGGCTACGAAATTACAATTCAAGATCCCAACTTTAATGCTATCGAGGATAGGATGCTCTGTAGGCTGCACCGCTTAACTAAGGAGAGGTTCTTGGAGATCACGAAGAGTCAGATGAGGCTAGCTTTGGGAATAATAGATGTTGAAAGAGACGCTAAGAAGATTAGAGATCACCTGACGCTCGTCTATGCCATTGAGACCCGTCATCCCTTAATTCAGAAACGTTTCCCATATAAGCCAGTCATGATAACCCCCGAGGTCTTCGAGATTATTGGAAAGGCGCGGGCCGCCATTCTTGAGCGCATACCTGATGGAATGGTGAAGTTCTCAGCAAGACTTGAAGATAAAGCTCTTCGCTTCGCATGTGCAGCCTCCCTTATGGATTACTTCCGCTATGAGGAAGATTATATTCCTGTTAGTAAGGAGGCTTTGAAATATGCTGTTCAGCTCTACGTTGAGGAAGCATCAATAAGATCGAGAGAGGCCTTCAAGCCAGATGAGGTTCTTTCCGAGGTTTTCCAGGATGAGAAGTGAACATACCCTTATTCCTGTTTCCTCATTATTTCCTTCGCAACTTTCTTAAGTTCCTTATAGGCTTGACTTGGCGACTCAACCTCTAGCACGATTTTCTCGAATGGGCAAATATCCTTTCCACTCTTATTGAGTATTCTCGGCACAAGATTCTCATAGTCTACGAGAATGCGATTCTTCCTGAGAGTATTTAATCCTTCAATGCTTAGTATAACTGCATATGCCCCTTTAATACGTGAATATGCAAAGAGCAGAGCGGCTGCTTTCCCAACCACCTTATCCGCTACTGAGGCTCCTGAGATGCGGTCGCCGAGGTCTTCTATTGCTTGAAGTATGCTGCTTATCCCTGGAGAGCTGGAGCTAAAGATTACTTCTCCATTCTTTACGATCACTAACGACAATTTCTCCTCCCTAAGTATCTCCCTAGCCCTTTCTAGATCTTTTATCATTTATGCTTCCTTGCAAGTACGTGGAATATCCATCGTTGCTTTTTGGATTTCTTATATGCAGGAAATACTATTTAAGGCTAGTTTCCAACATGTAGAAGGGTGTTTGTAATGGATGTTTTCGACGCTATCAGGACAAGGAGAAGTATAAGGAAGTACTTAAATAAGCCAATTGAGCAAGAGAAACTCTCCAAGATTTTGGAGGCAGCTAGACTTTCACCCTCGGCTGCTAATCGTCAACCTTGGAAATTCATAGTTGTAACTGATCCAAAAGTTAAGGAAGAGCTCAGAGCTGCCTATGACAGGGACTGGTTCGTCTCTGCTCCTGTGATCATTGTTGCCTGTGCATTGCCCGGTGAGGCTTGGGTTAGAAGCGACGGAGAGGAATATTGGAAGGTTGACTTGGCAATAGCAATGCAGGATCTTATTCTCGAGGCTTGGGAGCAGGGGCTTGGAACATGCTGGATCGGAGCTTTCCGAGAAGAAGAGGTGAAGAGGATTTTGGGAATTCCTGATGAAGTGCGAGTTGTAGCCTTAACTCCTCTCGGGTATCCAGCTGAAGAGAAAGGTCCCGTAACCCAAAGGAAGCCTTTAAAGGAGATCATCAGCTACAATCATTGGTGAGCTTCTTCATTTATGCAGGGAGATCATGGAAAGATGAATCTGAAGAACCGTGTTGAGAAACTGCTCTGTCTTATGGAGTCTAAGAGTCTTGATTGTCTCCTCATCACGAACGCTAAAAATATGGAGTATCTCACTAGCTTCGAAGGCGGCTCATTGCTTCTCATCTCAAGGAATGGTGAGAATATGCTCTTTGTGTACGGAGTCAACTACGAGGCTGCAAGGGCTAAAGCCAAAGGGGTGCTTGTAAAACTTGTGAAGCATGGGGAGATTCTTGTTGATGAAACCGCGGAGATGCTTAAGGCTTGGAAGATTCATAGACTCGGCTTTGATTCTTTAACCGTATCCACCTATCTAAAACTGAAGGAACGCTTAGACAACGTAGAGTTCAAGGATGCAAGCAACGTTATGTGGTCTCTGAGGAAGATCAAAGATAGCGATGAGATCTCCCTCATGAAGAAGGCAGCTGAGCTAACGAGTCTGGGAATGCAGAAGGCCCTAGAGATCGTTGAGGCTGGAATCAGCGAGCGGGAGGTTGCCGCCGAGATCGAATATGCAATGAGAAAGAAGGGTTCAGACGGGGTTTCTTTCGACACAATCGTCAGTTCCGGTCTGAATTCAGCTTATCCCCATGGAGGTTGCGGGGATCGAGTGATGAAGGAAGGAGACTTTGTCGTTGTAGATGTAGGCGCAAAGTATAGGAGTTACTGCTCAGACATGACCAGAACGTTTATTATAGGCAAACCTTCGCCGAAGCAACTCAAGATTTACGAGACGGTTAGGAAGGCTCAGATGCTAGCAGCTGAAAATGTCAGAGCGGGAGTTGAGGCTCGAGAGATCGATCATATTGCAAGGGACTTTATATCAAGGGCTGGATACGGGGAATACTTTGTTCATGGACTGGGACATGGCGTCGGACTGGACATTCATGAGCCGCCAACGTTAAATCCGTATAGCAAGGATGTTCTTTCAGAGGGCAATGTATTAACAATCGAGCCTGGAATCTATATTCCAGGTTTTGGAGGCGTTAGAATAGAAGACACCGTTCTAGTCTTGGATAGCGGGGTTGAAAAGTTGACTGATGCTCCTTACATATATCAAGTGTGAGTGGCGAAGGATTTTTAGCATCTGAGAATTCCTCAAGTAAGATGATGGAAAGGCGAAAATTGGCTTAATAACACATGGATTCGTAGATTGATTTACTCTTAAGCTATCCTCACGACCCTTCCTTTAAGATCTCCTTAAGCTTTTTGAATCCATTCTCCTCGCGAAGATCCACTGAGACTATTCTCCCGTTAGGCTCCAATTCTATCAGTAGGATGCATGAAAATTTGTATATCTTTGTTCCGTGAAGCACCCAGCAGTCTGGTGTTAATCCTGCTTTCATACAACATTGACATAGAAACTCTTCAGAATCCCATCCCCATTCGACGGGAACTTGTGGAAGCAGAAGTCCCTTATTGAATCCGCGTTCAACTATTAATCCGTCAACTCCAACATTCACTTTAGACGGATACTCCTTCGGCGAAGAGACCTTTATTAGTTCCGGAGGTGTTAGAACACTTACCTCGAATACAACATTGTTCAGTTCCTTCATAGATAGCGGTGGGAATCTTGGATCCCTAGTGGCTGATTCTATAGCTGCTTCAATAACCGCCCTTACTAGAGGATATGTTGGGTATGGGAATCCGATGCATCCCCTAAGTTCCCTTTTTCCCCTCCGGAGAGCGTTTATCGTCACGAAGACTCCTCTTGGCTCTTGAAGGTTTTCGGAGACATTGTCTGGGGGGCTTATTATGATTCCATCCTTGAGGTTTCTCTCAACCGCCTTTCGAGCAAGCTTGACGAGGAGTTCTCCTTCCTCTCTAGTTAAGCTGAAACGCATGCATGCAACCCTCAAGTCTAAATGAGCAGTTACTCCTTAAAAGCCTAAACTCCTGAGTTAAGAAGGAAGTTAGATTTAGAACTTGATTGATTCCTCTTTAACTCCATCCTTAGTTATGATCATGAAGTCTATGCCATCTCCGCTCATAGCATCTCGGCTTATAGCGGATCTTATCGCCTTCTCTGCGAGTTTCTTTCCCTCTTCCACGGTCATATCTTCCCTATAATACTCCTCTAAGACGCCTATTGCCATTTCAGCTCCGGATCCGACAGCTGTGTAATTGTCTGGAATATTTGAGCCTAGCAAGTCTAGAACATACAGTGCTGGCCCGTCTTCGTCAACTCCGCCGACGACTGTCTGTGTTATTAGCGGATAGAGCCTTCTGTTGAAGAGTAGGTTTGACATGAGCTTCGCAACGGCTCTAACAGTTATTGGACGATTAACCTCAAGCCTAAAGAGATTTGCGTATGCTCCTACCTCACGCACAAGTGTCTGCATGTCTGAGACAAGCCCTGCACACGCCGCGCCTATGTTCGGTGTTATTTTGAATACTTTCTTTCCGGAGCGACTGAGAACGAGGTTCCCGTAGGAAACCCTCTTCTCCGACGCTAAGACAACTCCATCCTTACATAGAATGCCGACGGTGGTCGCACCGGGCAAATATAATGGTGATGATTGAT
>JAGGUU010000150.1 GCA_021158305.1 Candidatus Bathyarchaeota archaeon | reverse complement strand
GGGTGGACTCATAGGAAATAGGCAACTCATAAAATGGAAGTATTTCAATCCTGAAGATCTCCCCCGAAGAAAAGTGGAGACCAAACCAACCCCTGACAGGAGCTACAACAGTGAAGAGATCCCGTGGAAAGAGGAGGAGTGGAGGTTAAGTGAATCCGACTACTGGAAACGTGGCGGAATCATATTCTACGAGGAACTCTATAAGACGCTTCGTTACGGAGCTCCACCGCCTGTTACTCCCGAAATCGCACGGAGGGTCATGTGGGTCATAGAAAAATGTTTTGAAGTCTGCGAAGTATAAAGACCTAGGGAGGCGAATTCTAAGATGAGCTGGAACATATCTATGTGCTGGCTATATGCGATAACAAAGTATCGCTACATCCCTAGCTTAGGAGAAGTATTGTCAGCCATAGACGATGCCAAACGTTTAGGCTTTCAATATATGGAGCTTGAGGGAATAGGTTCCCAATTATATATGATAGTCGAAAATAAGGAGATCATAAAAAAGAAGCTCAGCGATAACGGAATTAAACTAGTCGATTTCGTTCCAGTACTGCCTGACATGATGTCTGTGGATCCGCAGAAAAGAAGCAAGGCGCTAAAGGACTTTAAGGTAGGCTGCGAGGTAGCATCCTATCTCGAAGCAGATATCGTTCAAGCAGATAGCTTTTACTTACCAATTCATGTTGAGCGCCCATACGATGTATCTAAAGAATTTAGATATACATACAAACCTCCACTAATGAAAATAGATCCAAACTTTAACTTCTGGAGATTCTTTGAAGACGTAGCCGTCTCCTCAATAAGCGAATGTAACGACATAGCTAAGGATCATGGTTTAAAGCTCTGCATCGAGCCTAGAACATGGGAGACTATCTCAAATGCTTGGGCTCTGGAATTGTTGCTGCGTGAAGTAAAGAGCGAGAATCTTGGCGCAGTTCTTGATGTAGCCCACCTAGCCGCTCAAAAGATGCATCCAGTTCAATGCGTAGAGATGCTTGGAAAAAGGATTTTCTACGTTCATGCAAGCGACAGTGATTTCATGATGGAAGACCATTTGGAAATAGGAACCGGAATGGTGGACTGGAAGAGTTTTCTGGAAGCATTAAAAAAACATGGCTTTAAGGGATGCATAGGCATAGATGTCGGCGGAAAAGAGGAGATGAAACAGAAATTAGACTCAATGTACATAAACTCTAGGAAATATCTCGAGAATCTAATGAAGGAGATAATGTAGTTCTCATAAAAACTCTGAAGACGTATGATTCGCTGAGAAATCAATCCGTCAGCTTTCCCTTCTTTTTCGGAACTCCCTGCCTACGATCATCGTTGAAGTATAGGCTATGCTTGGTATTCTACGGATCTTTTCAGTAGCTGAGTCAAGCTCCTCTAAATTCTCAGCGTATATCTCCACGATTAAGTCATATTCGCCATAGACGATGCAAGCCTCCAACACGAAGGGATGTTCAGCAATCCGCCTACAAGTTTCTCTCTCAGTTCCTGAATTAACCTTACAAAAGACGTACGCTTTAACTCCGGCCAAACTATTACTCCTCCTTCAGAACTGCCGCTAGCTTCACAATACCCTAAAAATAATTTCCTTATTTCCGATTAAGTCTTTCTATTCTCAAAGATCTCAAAACATGAATAGTGCCTAATAAAGCACGATTCGTTCCTCACGCATCTTCTGGGCTGGGCATAGATTCTATTACGATCATCGTCAGTGTTGAACGAACCTTTTCAAGCTTTCTTATACGCCAAGTAATTATGTCCTTAAGCTTATCCATGGAGCCTGCTTCAACCTTAGCTATAACATCGTACACTCCATAGACTGTATAGGCTTCCTTAACCCCATCCATCTTTTTAAGTTCCCTTAAAACCTCCCCCTCAGAGCCAATTTCAGAATTTATTAAAACAAAGGCAATCGGCAAATACAATCCCTCTCATGCTATTCAGACTATTGATTATTCTCTTGCCGTACTGGACTTAAAAGTGTTTCCGCATATCCGACAGCCTCCTACTTCAGAAAGGAATAGCCTTATCAATCACCCAAGTTAATCATTTTGAGAGGAGAAGGAAACTTGAGCTTGCTTCAAAGACTTAAAGTTAAGATTCGGAGGATCGAGGAGCGGGAGAAAGATTACTGGGTTGACATGAGTCTAAGAGAGCTTAGGGAAGGAGAGGTACGATACTATCATGTGAGAGATTATCTGACAGGAGATTGGCTCTTCAAGATATGCAAAGACGCCGAGATGCAGAGAGTAATAGTGAAAGCGCTCAAATGTCCAGCTGGGGGAGGCTTCGCTCAGCTAGAGGGAAAAACCATGCTTTTCCAGAAGGGAATTCCTAAAGGCTACTACTACGATATTATCTCGCTTTCATACATAGATGAGAAAAATAGACTCCGCAGAAAAGTCATAAGCGATGTGAACGATGTGCCGAAAGTAATAAAGGAGAACTTCAGGGTGATGGAATATGAGGAAGTTACAGGAAGCAAGGTTCCCGGGAAGAAGATAGTTGTCCTCTGCAAAGAGAATGATGAAAAGAGCATGATACTTCTCTTCCTCATGGAACGAGCTTGGCCTCTATCCATGATGCCTCCAGAAACCGGAATCAAAGCATCAGATCTCCTAGGGTTGATCAAAGAACTCGAAAAGGCAAGACTCGACGAAGTTTATCAAGCTGCTGAAAGTAAGCTTAATATCGGGAAGAAAGATGCAGACATGTTACTTGATGCTCTGGAGAAAGAAGGGTTGATTATTCGGTTAGAAGAATACGTGAAAACGAAGGATTAGTTACATGAGACATAAGTCTATCGCTCTTAATTTTTAAATTGCCTGAGACAAATCATCATGTGAGGCTTGGTGATTAAAAAATTGGAGGAAGAGGTCATAACAACGGAGGAGATGCGCGCCCTAGATATAAATTCAGAATACTTCGGGATCTCTAGGCTTCAACTAATGGAGAATGCAGGTAGGAACGTGGCAGTAGAGATCTCCGCTCGCTTCCACCCTAAAGAGGCGATAATCGCGGTTTTCTGCGGATTAGGTGGAAATGGCGGAGACGGTTTCGTTGCAGCTCGTCACTTAGCCTGTCTAGGATTCAAGGTATACGTAATACTTGCGGGGAGAGAACAGCAGATAATTGATGAAAATGCGAGAAGGAACTGGGAAGCCTTAAAGTTGCTCAGAGAATCGGTCAGAATATACGAAGCTCCAAATGTATCATCTATTCCGAGGTTAAAAGCAGATGTCTTAGTGGATGCATTATTGGGGATAGGTTTAAAAGGAGCTCCCCGCCCTCCAATCTCGCATATGATAAAAATAATGAATGAAGCTGATGGATTCCGTGTTGCCGTTGATGTTCCAAGCGGGGTAGATTCAGAAACAGGTAAGGTTTTAGGAGAAGCCGTTAAGGCCGATTTAACTATAACTTTTCATAAGGCGAAGCCCGGGCTCTTGAAGGCTAAAGAATATGTTGGAGAACTTGTCGTCAGACATATTGGAATCCCTCCTGAAATTGAAAAATTTGCTGGTCCCGGAGATGTACGGATAATACTCAAGCCCAGGCGTCCAGAGGCCCATAAAGGAGACTTCGGGAGGCTTCTGATAGTTGGAGGAAGCGAAACGTATTCCGGAGCTCCTACACTTGCTGCACTAGCTGCTCTGAGAGTAGGGGTCGACCTAGTTTATATAGCCGCTCCTAAAGAAACAGCATATGCCATCTCCTCAATGTCACCGGACATAATAACGCTGAAGCTTGAGGGCGACCACTTGAACGAGGAGAATCTTCCAGTTGTAAGAAGGTTTCTGGAGAAGGCGACTGCTATTGTGATAGGGCCTGGTCTGGGACTGCATAAGGAGACTAAGGAGGCTGTGAAGAAACTTATAAGCGAAGCTGAGAACCTAAAGATTCCGATACTTCTTGATGCGGACGGGTTAAAATCCTTTGCGGAGTCAAAGAGAAAACTTGAAACACGAGCGGTTCTAACTCCTCACGCCGGAGAATACAAGATCCTCACAGGGGAAGCCCCTCCTGAAAGCTTAGATGAAAGAGCCGAGACTATTCGGAAGGCAGCTCAAGACTTAGATGCCGTTCTACTCTTAAAGGGCAATATAGACATAATCTCTGATGGCTATCGGACAAAGATTAACTTCACCGGAAACCCAGGCATGACAGTTGGAGGAACAGGAGACGTTCTCTCAGGAATCGTTGGAGCCTTTCTCTCCTGGGGCGTTGAGCCCTTCGAAGCCGCAGTTGCGGGAGCATTCGTAAACGGCGCTGCAGGAGACTTCGTTAAGACTGAGAAGGGATATCACATGGTTGCTTCAGACCTTTTAAAGTGGATTCCCAAGGTTATCGACGATCCCATGTCCCATCTATCTCTGAAAAGGACGATTAGAAAAAGCTAAGTTGGTGTGAAGGTGATCTTGCACTTCGACATAATCCTTCCCTCCGTATTTTTTCTCCTAATAGCCAGCTCAATTTTCATACAAGATAAGCTGAAAAATAGGCTTCCCTCCCTCTTTGAAGAGGCAAAATTCAGCACTAAAGAGGCCATTTTAACCGCTGTCTGGATAGGGATCGCTGTGACGGTTATGGCGCTCGTCCCAGGAGAGGCTATTCGAATATTCTTTCTAACAGCATACTCCTACATATTATTCTCGTTTACTCGCATGCTCCTAAAGAAATGGTATATAGCTATCTTTCCTCCTCTCATCTTCATCTGTTCATATCTCTTCTTCTGGAACCTAGCGACCTTCAACATATCAGTCGCGACCTTCTTCATAATAATAATCCTGTATACGAGTGGATTGTTCTCTTGGAGCACAGTTTGGATCTTCGCCGCTTTACTAACGATAATGGATATTATTCAGGTTTTTCTTACAGGCTTCATGGTGCAGTCGGCCACAAAGATGCTTGAACTCAGGCTTCCAGTCCTTCTCATACTCCCTATGTATCCATATACATCAATCATAAATTTGGGACTGGGAGATATATACTTGGCAGGTTTAATCTCCATTCAGGCATCCGCAAAATATGGAATGGAGGTTGGAGTTCTCATGGCAGCTACAAACGGCATAGCCATGTTTCTCTTCGAAGCATTAATGCTAAACATGAAGTTATTCACTTTTTTCCCAGCGACGCTGGTAGTGTTGGCTGGATCAATAATGGGCCTAGGAATAGCCCGTATCATGAAGATGAATAAAAGGCAGGATGAATGAGAAAGATCATTTAACTCTGTTCTCTTCAATATACTCCTCTATTCTCCTCAGCCCCTCTCTTATATTCTTCTCTGATGTAGCATATGAAAGCCTAATGTGCTCTCCCTCCCCCTCAATCTTAAATCCGAAATGGATGTCAGATAATACAGCAACCCCAGCCTCATAAAGAAGCCGCTTCCTAAACTCCTCAGAATCCTTAATATCCAGCATTCTACATGCCTCGGTTACATTCGGCCAGGCATAAAATGCTCCTCCAGGCTTAAGACACTTTATACCATTTATCTTGTTAAGACCTTCCACGATTATTTCACGTCTCTTCTTGAAGCTCATGAACATTCTTTCGGCATCATCCTGAGGGCCAGTTAACGCTGCGAGAGCGGCATACTGATTAGGATGGCCTGCGCAGGAATCTGTATTCGTAACCCATCTTGAAAGATGCTGAGCCAGTTTTTCATTCGCTGCAAAACCTATCCTCCATCCCGTCATGGCGTAAGTCTTTGAAACCCCATCGACTATTATTGTTCTCTCCTGCATTCCTGGAAATGACGCTATACTAACGAATTCCCCATCGTAAACCATACGCGAATAGATCTCGTCAGATAAGACCCAGAGGTTATCGTGCTTCTTCACTATATCCGCTATCTGCTCCAAGGTATCCCTATCTAATACGCCTCCGGTGGGGTTGTGGGGGGAGTTCAAGATTAGCAGCTTAGTCTTATCAGTTATCTTCTTCTCTAAATACTCAATATCAAACGCGTAACCTTTACTCTCATGTAATGGGAGAGGGACAGGTACGGCTCCATTCGCTCGTATCTGAGATTCATAGATCGGAAAGCCGGGGTTTGGATATAAGACCTCATCGCCTCTCCCATAATCTGTCACTGCTAATATAGTATATGCTATGAAGGGTTTGGCGCCATTCGCTACAACTACCCATTCAGGCTTAACGTCAATATTTCTGGTCTTAGAAAAGTATTCAGCAACTGCCTCCCTAAGCTCGGGTATACCCGGCGATGGAGTATAGCCAGTCTTCCCCTTCCGAATAGCCTCGATGGCTGCCTCCTTAATATATTCAGGAGTGTCAAAATCCGGCTGTCCAATACAAAAGTTGACTATGTCCCTTCCTTCACGAATGAGCTCATTAACTTCCTTTAGAACAACAAACGCGTTCTCCGTACCTAGATTCCTAGTTCTCTCAGAGATCTCCAGCATCTTAATCCCTACCTACTTACCCGCGCTTTTCCCTTGAGATTGCCCCAGTTATTTCGACTTTCAAACTGAAAAAGCTTTCGTTAAAGAGCTCTGTAAACAGATGCTCTTTATCTTCGCTTCATCAGAAGATAAATGATAACGAGAATTACATCCACGTAGAAACGCATTTCTCTTATAATCTATAAGCCTTTCATAGATGTGAAAAGCTATTGTAATGTGGATCCTCTTCAGAATAACTCTCCAGAGTAGCCATGCATGCCTAACAAGAACTAGGAACAAACAACGTAGTTCCGCTGAAAGATCTCTAATAAATCACAGAACACGTTAAAAGCAGACAAAAATAAAATGAGGTGTTATTCCTTAATTATGAGAAACGGCCGATAGTCTTTGGAGCCTCAGGGTTGCCTGGACCGAAATGCTTCAGTATAACGAGATCCTCACAAATACTCTCATTAATTATTTCCACACCATCTCTCGCTGCATCTGCCGTAACAAATAATTCATCATTGGTCAATTCGCCGTATCTAATCACGTCGGGAGCCTCAACCTTAAATCTCCCTATTCTTCCATGACCTTGTATAACAAGGAGTCCGTAAGCAGCTGGATCTTTCACCTTAATCTTAGCTCCAGGAAAGACCTTTAGCTCCTTAGCGCTGAACTCTTCGGATGCATAAACAATCCATCGCTCCACATATCCTTCCTCTTTAGTCTCCTCCGGGTTCCCAGCGAATTTAGGCTCAACATAATGATGTCTTTTGAAATATGGATCAAGATTAGATTCCCAGTCTATCATGTCCACGATGTAGTCCAGATCATCTCGCTTATCTTTAGGAACATCCTTCACCAAAAGTTCACGGGGAACAGGTCTGCCTTCAAGCATAGATTGATACATGGCGAATACATCGGATGCTTTCTGCACCTCATAGGTCACAAGCGTACCTGGAGCATGTAGGATCCCGGCTGGAATAAGCCATCCTGTTCCGGGCTTAAGCTTGTAAGCTATGGAATAGTAGAGTATTCCATTATCTCCTTTATCCCAGTTTCTTAAACATTCCTTTATGTCCTCTCGGGTTGTGTCGGGAGCTAAACCGAAGAAACTATATGGAAATTTTCCCTCGTTAGTGTTAAGCTGAGGTGGAAAATAATAGGCTTCAGGCTTGGGCTCCATGCCGACGGCGCGGGCATGTTTTTCCATCTGGTGCAAGTGAAATGGTATCGGAACAGAATTATCAAAAAGCTTGGTCAAAACGGTCCATCCGCCATACTTTCTCATCGCTTCCTTTCCGATAATATCTTCGCCTACCTCGTTGATGGCATCTCTCAGCAAGATCTTCTCTGCTTCCTTATCTATGACTATATAGCTTAAGCCCTCATCCTCCGGCGCTCCGGGGTTATCTGCCTTTACTGTAGAAGCCAGCCATCTTTCATCGATTCCACCTCTTCTAGCGCCGAGTGCGTATAGATCGCTCGGAGCTAACCTAAGCCGTCCTCCCGGAGAGAGAAAATCTCTGGGAACCCATGTTGGAGCTAGCTGTAAAATACCTTCACCCTCATCTATAGCTTTCCTAACAAGTCTTTCTATACTCATTTTGACCATTCCTCCCTCTCAATTAAGCGTGGTCATTCATAAAAGCTTATTTTTTCATATGGATACTCCTCAGAGTATTAGAGAATATATTCCTCGAGATGCCTATATTGCTGAGCAAAGCGGAGATAAGGAATAGGATCTGGAAGATTCTTGAAGAGAATGATGTAGCGAGATTCCCAAAGCCGATATGGGGAAGGATACCAAATTTTGTAGGGGCGAGAAAGGCAGCGGAGAAAGTAGCTGCTTCAAGGGAATTTAAAGAAGCTAAAGTAATCAAGGTGAATCCTGACTCTCCGCAGAAGCCTGTTAGATATCTAGCTCTAGAATACGGAAAGCTCCTAGTGATGCCCACTCCAAGATTGAGGAAGGGCTTCATTCTGCTTGATTCAAATAAAATTCCGCGAAGAGCATTTATGGAAGCATCGACAATCAAAGGAGCGTTCAAATATGGAAAAGTTTGTCCATTGAGGAGTCTGCCCCAAGTAGATCTTATTGTGGTGGGTTCCGTAGCAGTTTCAAGAGAGGGTATACGTGTCGGTAAGGGAGGAGGATACAGCGAGATCGAGTATGGAATTCTAAGAAGTCTCAGCTTGGTGGATGAGGAAACTCCAGTCTTTACGACGGTTCATGACCTACAGATAGTGGATGACGCACCGAGGGAAGAATATGACTTAATAATTGATTACATCTTCACTCCTCAGAAGAGCGCGAAGATAAAGAGTAAATACCCAAAGCCGAGAGGGATCATATGGGATAAGCTTACAAATGAGCAGATACGCAGGATTCCAGTACTGTTAGAATTGAAAAGGATTCTGAAGAATTAATCATCTAAGAGAAGGAATGCTTATTATGCCAAAAGGCGCATCATCAACTGAGGGTTACGGATGGAAGTGGCGAAAAGAATCCATTTGATAAAGTGTCCTTGGCTAAAGTATTTTGTAAGTTCCATCGCTATTCTGGATGATGCCATAACATTAGTGGATGTGGGAGCCTCGGATTCGCCTAGGACCGCTATATATCCATATCTAAAAGAGATTGGAAGAGAGCCGTCAGAGATTTCTCACATAATACTAACGCACGCTCACTTGGATCACTGCGGCGGCGTAGCTCAGATTAAAAAAGAAACAGGCTGTAAAGTTTATGTTCACAAATCTGGAAAACCATACGTCGAAGATGCCGATTTAATAAATAAAGAGCTCCATGAAAGATTTCCATCAATATGCCCGAGGGAGAAGCCCGGCTTCGAATCATTCAAGGCTGATGTCATATTTGAGGATGGCGATATTCTTGAACTTGATGGTAGACGAATTCATATATTACATACACCGGGCCACTCTCCAGATTCTTCATGCCTCTTAGATGAGGAGACGGGAGTCTGCATAGCAGGGGACTCCGTTCAAGGTAGAGGAGAAGGAAGACCTCTTCTCTTTTATAGCTCTAAAGAATATGCTGAGTCTATGCGCCGCCTACTGCAAGAGCCAGTGAAAGTTCTCATAACCGGCCATCCATTCCCACCTTTCAATGAAGCGGTTCTCCGAGGAGAGCAAGTAGTGAAGCATATAAATGAAAGCCTAAAGGGAATAAAGGAGCTCAAGTCTCAAGTCTGGGAGATTCTCAAAGAGGCGGAAAAGCCTCTAAGCATAAAGCAGATACATGAGAAAGCCGTTGCTTCCCGAGCAGTTACGATTGGCTGTATATTGGAGGATCTCGAAAAGGAAGGAAAGGTCAAGAGGGAAAGGTCTAATGGCATTTACAAGTGGAGCGTCAAGAGGTAAAGGATTAAAGCGGGAGCGCTCAGTAATACCCTCAAGCCATATTGCTTTCCAAGGCATCTTCGTATACCGAAAGGATCTCTCCTGCGATTCTATCCCAAGTATATTCCTCAGCTACGCGTCTTCCATTCTCGCCCAGCCTACGAGCAAATGATTCATCTGTCAATATGCTCCTTAAAGCCTCAGCAATCTGATCGGGTTTCCCATACTCTATTAGAATACCGTTCTCGCCGTTCTTTATGAAGTATGGAATTCCTCCCTGCCTCGTAGCCACAACTGGTTTTCCTAAAATCTGAGCCTCGAGTAGAACAAGTCCTTGAGCCTCGAAGGAGCTTGGAAGAACAAGAGCCTCCGAAGATGCTATAGCCGCGTATTTCTCCTCTTCCGAAAGAGGACCTGTAAAAACTATATTTCTCTCAACTCCTAATTTACATGCTAGTTCCTTCAGACTTTGCATAATCCCGTTGTCAGGCCCAGCTATGACTATCTTTAACGCTGGGAAATCCTTGAGGAGCTGAGGAGCCGCACGTATTAAATGCTCGATTCCTTTCTTCTTCGCTAATCGCCCAAGATACAAGATCATTTTGGATTTTATACCATACTTCTCTCTGAATTCTTCGGAATTTACTCCTAATTCAGTTACCCGCCTAGATACTCCTCCCGGAATCACATGTATCTTTTCATT
>JAGGUU010000095.1 GCA_021158305.1 Candidatus Bathyarchaeota archaeon | reverse complement strand
TCTCCCCTTGTTATTTGTTGGTATAACTAGATCTATATTGCTGAAGTTATTATCCGTGCTACAGAGCGCAACTACCGGTATTCCTAGACTAGAAGCTTCCCTCACGGCTTGTGAATCCGCTCTGGGATCAGAAACCATTATCACATCGGGCTCTATACGGTTGGGATATAATGGGTTTGTGAGCATCCCTGGAATGATACGTCCAGTAATTGGAATGCAACCGACAGTTTTGCAGAATTTGTTGACGGGTTCGCGCGCATATAGCCTTGCAGCCACAACAGCTATCTTTGAAGGCTCAAAGCGTGCGAGAAACTTTGCAGCAACTCTTATGCGTTCATCGGTTTTGTTTAAGTCTAAAACAAAGAGTCCGTCCGGCCTCACTCTATAGATGAATGGCTCCATATCTTTCGTTTTTATCTTTGTCCCTATGTGAATCCCTGCAGATAATAGTTCATCTTGAGGAAGTAAAAGTTCCTTTTCTTCACTCTGGCTTTCTTCGCTGACTTTTTCTTCTTCCTCGTTATTTTTCTCCGGCATCTTTCCCCCTCACTAAATCTTTAATCTGGCCATCCGGGCTCTTTCACCGAGCTCCTCCTCAATGCGGACAAGTTCATTAAGCTTTGCTATTCTTTCTCCTCCAACGACTCCCGTCTTTATGATAGGCGCGCCGAATGCTACGGCTAAATGTGCAATGTGATAGGCTTCTGTTTCTCCTGATCTATGCGAGACTACGGGTACATAATTATTTTCCTGTGCGAGCTTAGTTGTCTTCCAAGTGTCGGTTAACGTTCCGATCTGATTCATTTTTATTATGATCGCGTTTCCGGCATGCATCGATATGCCTTTCCGCAGTCTTTTAGAGTTCGTGACAAAGAGGTCATCTCCACATATAAGACATCCGCGTGCTTTAGACGTCAACTCCTTAAATCCTTCAAAATCATCTTCGTGGAGAGGATCCTCAACATATACGAGATTATACTTTTCAATTAGACCCAAAATATACTCGATCTGTTCTCCTGTATCACGTTTAACCCCGCCCCTCTCGTATACGTATACCTTCTCCTCAGGATCCCAAAGCGAAGAAGCCGCAACATCTACTCCCGCTCGGCATTCAAAGCCGAACTCTTCAGAGACTTCCTTACATGCTGCTGTTAACGCTTCCAAGGCTTGATCATTTGAGATATTCGGAGCCCACGCTCCTTCATCGCCTTTTCCACCAGTAAATGTCTGGTCTATCTTGCTTAGGATCTTCTTGAGTTTCCTATGGATAGCTGCATTGGCTTTGGCGGCATCTAGGAATGAATTGGCGCCTAAGGGAAGTACCAAAAACTCTTGGATATCCGTCGCGTTTCCAAAGGCGTGTTTCCCACCTCCAATCACATTTCCCAGCGGATATGGGAGAGAAGAATTCATTATTCCCCCCAAGTACTGATACAGTGATAGTCCATATGAATCTGCAGCTGCGTCAGCAACTGCTAAAGATACCGCGTAGGCAGTGTTTCCTCCTATGTTCTGAAAGTTTTCCGTACCATCTATCTCATGAAGAATAGAGTCTATCTCTTCTTGATCGTCTGCATAAAGCCCAATTATCTCTGGAGCAATAGATTCTTCTACTTTCTTTATAGCTTCTTCTACTCCTCCATCAGGAAATGGCACAGCCTCGGCTCTTCCCGTACTCGCACCGCTTGGGGCAGATGCCCTTCCGAACCCGTCAAGCGTGTATACGTCGACTTCTATTGTAAGGTTTCCTCTACTATTCAGAATCTGTCTTGCCTTCACATCCTCAATTACTGTCGACATTTTTCTCATCTCCTATTCTCGTTTTTTACATCTCTCTTTCCATAAAACTTTATGAGATCATCTATTATCTCAACGTGTGAAAGAAGCATGCGGCGGCAACAATAACGTTTTATACCCAGATCATCTAATACTTTGCCTGCGGGTTCACCGTTTTTAACTCTCTTGATAAATTCTTCCCATTTATCCCCGATGAGCTTACCGCACGTAAAACATCTTATGGGTATTATCATATAGTCACCTTCATTCTTTAAACCACTACCTATAGCTCTTCTGGAACCTTGCTCTTGCACCTGGACCTCCAAACTTCTTTGGCTCCTTCTGCCGGGGGTCGCCAGCAAGCATGGTTCTGTCGTATTCCATGAAGATTCTTCTGAGATGAGAGCTTCTCGTCCACTGAACTAAACCTCTTGCTATAGCCATCCTGCATGCTTCCGCCTGTCCCATGAATCCTCCTCCTCTCACCTTTATCTTTATGTCTAGATTTTTCCAAATATCTCCTGCAAGTAGAAGAGGCTCACGTATCTTTTCCCGAGCTATTTCAGGCTTATAAATCTCGAGGGGAATATTATTTATCCTTATTCTTCCCTTTCCTTCTTTAATGACGGCTCTTGCTATTGCTGTTTTGCGTTTTCCGCTGACAACCAATACTTTCTTCGCGGGCATCTCATCACCTTTCTCTATCCTTTCCAGCCTATATTGCGTGCGAGCTCAGATACCCTTATGTACGGGCCTCTTAAATTTCTACCGTCAGCCTCTTGGATCTTCTCCATCTCTTTTCCCTCATAATCCTTTGGAATACCTATGTAGACTCTTAATCGCTTCAGCGCCTCTTTTCCACGCGGCTTTTTTCTCGGAAGCATTCCCCTAATTACTCTTTTCACAATTCTATCGGGCCTTCTGGGATGAAAGGGACCTTTTCGGTAATGTCCTACTTGAAGAAACTCATGTTTCTCTCTTAGTATGCTTAGTCTTTTCCCGGAAATTATTGCTTTCTCGGCGTTTACAATTATTATTTTCTCACCGTCTAAGAGTCTCTTGGCTATATGGCTTGCCATCCTACCGAGTATTAATCCGTCAGCATCGATTATTGTCTCTTTAGTCCCTTTACTAGCCATTCACTTCACCCAATTATCTTGACATTCGAACCTTTAGGATTCATCTCAACAAGCTCTGGAATAGTTAAACATTTCCCTTTCGCTTTTTCGATCTTGGATCGAGCATTATCTGAAAATGCAAAAGCTGCAACCTTAACTGGATGATCTATTAAGCCTGCTCCTAAAACTTTCCCCGGAACTACTACTGCATCATTCTCCCTAGTATAGCGGTTTATTCTGCTGACATTAACTGCTATTCGTCTACGTTTCGGCTTTGAAAGCATCTCGGCTACCCTTCGCCATATAGAGGCATTATTCTCTCTAGACTTCTTTCTAAGGAAGCGAATCAGCCTTAGGAGATCCGGATTAGTTATTTTCATCTTTTTTGGACACATTTAGATTCACCGAGATCTCTTCTAAAAACTCCAAACACTTTTTGTCATAGATCTTTAAAGCTTCGCTTATTATACGCTCAACGGGCAGAACACCCGTCGATTCCACATAGAAAATGAACGATTCTTTGTTTCCATTAACATTAATTGCAGGCGGATCCTTAGGACACACGTTTATGCAGTCTCTACATAGTATACATTCAAGCAAGTTTCTAACCTCAACTTTTCCGTCATTTGACTTGTCTAAAACCTTTCTGGGGCATATATTTACACATTCTCCACATCCATCGCATCTTTCATAATCTATGCTCACTTCAGGCATGTATCTATACGTACAGGCTGAAACAGGTTGCCACTTTGCATGATCCTTTCCTTTTCCAAGTCTTGCGTAAGCTTCAAGCCTAATCCTTTGTCCAGGAGCAAGCTTCACTATTGGAATTTTATCGCTTATAGGGGCGATTTTAGGATCCTCAGGAATAAGATCCTTTGAGTAGACAACTCTCTCCTTTGATTCTGCCTTAACATCAAGTATCAGAACAGCTCTGCATAGAGGGCATCCCAGTTCACTCTTGCATTCACACTCTTCCGGTAGATTGTACGAATCAAGATCCGTTTTGAGAGGGATAAGCCCGAGTCTAAGCGCCAATATCTCATCATGGAGAACGGAGTTATTCTCGATTATCATAACGTCATCAATAGCCATGCATGGAACTTCCGAGAGGATGATTCTTCGAAGAGTATTCGCGAGAGACGTTGTTATACCATCAATTATGAAACGTATTGAATCCCCATTTTTCTCAAGTATTTGTACTTTCATCGCGTCACCCTCTCATTCAAAAACTATCCGTTTCCTCCCATGCTTTTCTGATGAACAGATGCATGCTCTATTTCAACCTTTTTCCAAGCGAATTCATGACGTTTCTCTTTTCTCCTACACGCGTCTCCCTCTTCGACCGCCCTTACGCCGAGTTCCATCATGAGGAAGAGGCGTAACTTCCTCGATTCGTCCAATCATCTTAAATCCGGCCCTAGCTAAAGCTCTAATTGCTGCCTGAGCGCCTGGTCCTGGCGTTCTCGCCTTAGAGCCTCCTGGAGCGCGAACCTTTATATGTATTGCTGTTATTCCTTTGTCCTTAGCTATTGACGCGACATATGCTGCAGCTCTCATGGCAGCGTAGGGTGATGATTCAAGTCTGTCAGCCTTTACAAACATTCCTCCGGATGCTCTAGCGATGGTTTCTGCTCCGGAAAGATCCGTCATGTGAACTATCGTGTTATTGTATGAGCTGTAAATGTGAACGACACCCCACTTCTCGTTTTTGCCACTCAAGTTAAGCGCCTCCTTTTGCTTCTACTTCAATTGCTACTCTAATCGGGTGTTCTGGATTATTAAGGGGACTTGTAGGTGCATATTCAATCTTATCCTCCTCATCCTTTAGCACTAAGTACCCGGGAGAAAAAACCTTACGCCCATCTATGGCGATGTGGCCGTGAACGATTAACTGGCGTGCTTGATGAATAGTTTTCGCTAAGCCTTTCTTGAAGACTAAGGTTTGTAGTCTTCTTTCAAGGATCGACTCTACTGTGAGATCTAACACATCGTCGAGAACAGCGTTCTCCGAGAGTATCCCCATACGTTTCAGCTTGTTTAGAAGCTGTGCTTCAAGAATCTTCCGCTTCGATGAGGGCATGCCGAATAATGATCTTGCAATGCCTCGGAATTTTGAAAGCATAGTTTTACAGCGCCAAAGTTCCCTCTTATTTCTAAGTCCATATTCACCTAATAACCTTATTTCACTTTCCAAAACGTCAGAGCGCCATGGAAATCTCGGAGTTTCATACTTTTTCTTAGGCTTCTTAGGATCACCCATCTTACTTCCGCCTCTTCTTTACTCCTACTGTTCTTCCCTTTCTACCAGTTGTTCTTGTTCTCTGGCCTCTTACCTTAAGCCCGTAGGAGTGACGATATCCTTTCCAAGACTTCATAGCTTTTTCTCTCTCAATATCTTCCTTCACTTTAAGGTCGAGGTCAGAAGTTATCAGATGAATGTCCTCACCACTCTCTAAATCTTTCCTTCTATTAAGAAGCCATTTAGGAATATCAAAACTTGCAATGTTCATAATTGCGTCTTCGATTCTTCGAATCTCGGATTCCGAGAGAAAACCTAGACGTTTATCTTGAGGAATATTAACCTTCTTCACTATAGCCTCCGCTAGCCGGATGTTTATGCCTTTTATCTTCGTTAGCGCATATACTACTTTTCTCGATCCTTCCAAATCGCTTCCGGCTAGACGTACGATATGTTTAAACTCTGTGGACATAGCTCACCCTCTATCCTTATGCCCTTAATACGAAATAAAACATTTATATTTAAAGTGTACGCTTTTTCTCGAATCGTTAAGATAACTGATCAGAATTTCTTTGTAAGATATTTTGGCTTAGATTTCTAAAAGCATGAAGATTTCGGGTTTGCATCTCATCAAACAAGACTTTTGGGAATATTTACTGTTAAGCCTTTTTATTCTCCTATAGTTCTCTCTATCATTTTGGTCTTGAATCTTCTGGGTTTTAGAGATTCTTTTACGATTCTCCATGCATCTTCTGGATTCTTTCCCTCACCGCAGAGGAAGATATCTAGGGCGGCGTACTTATATTCTGGCCATGTGTGAATTGACATGTGCGTCTCGGCTAGAATAAGGATTACGCTTATGCCGACCGGAGAGAATCTCTGAACTACTCTTTGCAGTATCTTTGCACCTGCACGTTTCGCCGCTGCCTCCAGAATTCCACATAGATATTCTTCATCATTTAAGTTTCCTTCGCAACCGTACATATCCACAAGCAATTCCTTTATCTTTGGCATGTTTCCTCCTCGAACCGTTGCTGATTTTTCTAGGTTAGTATTTTTCTTCGCTAAAGAATAATCTTTTCCTTTCAGTTAGTTTGAATCCCTCTTTCCTTCCGCACTCCGGACATCCATATGTCTTTAATTCTTCTATTGTCTTGAATTCTCCACTTACGCCGACTTTGATTACGCGGCCGCATCTGCATTTGTATATTCTCATAGTCGGGGAGACTTCGCCAGTATATATTTTTCCGTCAAATCTTCCATGTATTGATGGTCGCGTTTTCTCTGTAGTTTCAAGTTTCGCCAGAAATGTGGTGTTTGCAAATATTTCAGCCCCTTCATACCTGTTGAATTTGGGAATCATTTCTCTTATGAATAAGCCCATTTCACTGATTGCTACTTGTAGGTTTAGCATATCCTCTGGAGGTTTATGTGCAAATGATAAGTATATGCTCGCACATTTCTTCTTTTTTAAGGCATCTATTCCCCTTGAAACAAAGAGCTTCATCCCTGTGATGGTATATGGCGGATCTGTGAATGTTACGTCGAACCTATCTATCAATTTCTTGGGGAGAGGATTCCTTAGGTCGTGGTGGATGCATTCTATACTTATTCCTTCATGTTCAGAAATTTTGTTTATCAGCTCCAGCAGTCTTTCATCGACATCAATCACTGTTATTTTTTTCGAAACCTTCAGGAGTCCCGTTGCAATTGATGTTAAGTCATCATCGCCAAGAAATATTATTTCTCTCCCTTCAACATCTCCCTCCTCAAGCATGAAAAGTGCTCTCAGAACTGATGTTTCTGGAGTGCAGAATGCTTGATCAAGCCAAGTGTATGGCTTAGGTCTTAGATCAGCGTACTTCTTCATCTTTTTCAGGACTTCTTGAAACTCGTCTTTAATGATTATTTTTCTTCCATGACATAAGGGACAGATGAGGCTTTTCTTGACCTCGAAGCCAAGAACATCCTCAACGTATTTCTTCCCATCCTCAGTAAGCACAGCTCCTCTTTTCCGAGAGATTAATCCTATCTTTTCAAGCTCTGCTCTGACAGCTGCCACCACAGGAACTGGCAACTTTGTGATGTAAGCTAATTCCTTTGTGCCAATTTGTTCGTTTCTATAAATCTCGCGGAGAATTCTTCTTATGCCCTCTTTCCCTTCTGATATTCTCGTCTTCTGCGAGACTATCTCTATCATATCTTCATTAAAAGACGTTCTTGTTTTCCCTCCATAGTTTTCATTTTCTTTTTCTGATGATATATTGGTTATTGGTCAAGCGCTCTCTTCGATTGAGCGTAACATTTATATATGCGTAAATCATTTACGTAAATGATTTACATTGGTGATAAAAATGCAAAAGAAAGATCCGTGGGAGATGTATAGGGAAGCGATAAAAGAATGGCAGGAAAACTTCAGAGAAGTGCTGAGAGAATGGCGAGAGAAACTTAAGGAATGGAAAGAGCAAACTAGAGAGGATCTATCAAAGGGTTCCCTTCCCTCTCTTCCTCCACTGCCAGAAATTCCTCGAATATCGAGTGTTAGGATCCACGGCGGAAGATCAAACGTGGTTGCTTCGCGTATAAATAACGAAGATTTAAACAAGATAGATATGCTTATCGAAGCCGGACTTTTCGAGACCCGCTCCGAAGCCGTTGCATTCCTAGTAAATGAGGGAATCAAAGCACGTCAAGATCTTATCGAAAAAGTTTCTTCAGCGCTAGAAGAGATCAGGGAAATAAGACGTCAAGCTGAGGAACGTATCAAAAAGCTAAGGAGAGAGCTAGGTTTAGCTGAGAGTGAAGAAGAACCAAACAGGTTCTGTCCTC
>JAGGUU010000013.1 GCA_021158305.1 Candidatus Bathyarchaeota archaeon | reverse complement strand
GCATCCTCGCAGAGCCTGCATGCTATTGATAGATTAACATCGGGGTAGATTCGAACGACTCGTATCCTAGATCTTAACGGATTAAAAGTTCCACTCTTCTCGAGCGAGCATATGTACTCGCATATTCTACATCCAACGCATTTTTCCGGATCTGCCGCTACAAACATGAATCCAGTTCTGGACACTTAACATCCCTCACTTCTTTAATTTAGGCTTCACAATGTATGCGTATTCTTCAAGACCGAGATCCTTAAGCTTTTCTAGAGTTGGAATGCCATCCCGCGTCCATCCCCTAGTCGCGTAGTAGTCATCTAACAGGAAGTCTAGCTCTTCCTGGCTTACGTAGCTTCCCTTCGCGATCCCTGATGGAATCGGCATCTTCATAACTCTCGGTGGGAGATGATCATCCTTTCTTGTCAATCCCTCTCGTATATTGTAGAGTCTGCCCAGATTGCTTATTCTTTCTCCAGCCTTACGCATCTCCTCACCCGTCATCGGCAATCCTGTTACTTCCCTATAGATTCTGGCGATTCTGTCGTAATTCCAGAGGCGTCTGCTGAACTTGCATAGAATCATTGCGTCGAAGATGCAATATATGTCTTCGTCGTCCATGACTAGTTTTCCTCTGCCTTTCTCAACTTTGAATCTATCTACTTCTCCGCTGAGGTCGTGACCGTAGCTTCCATGTCTCTGGTGATCAGCTCCTCTTCTCGAAACAGCGTAGCCTAGTGCGCATGTCTTTAATCCTCTTAAGTCGTAACCTGTCGTCTCGACTCCCTTTATGTGACTGGCAAACTCCTCCGATCCCTTTCCTATCTTTTCAGAAGCACGCTTAACGCCCTCAGCAAGTAAGTCTCCTATATCCTTTCTGAACGCTATCTTCTCAACCATAGCGACCATGGCTTCATAGTTTCCGAATCTTAAGTCAAGCCCACCGGTATCTTTCTCATCTATCAATCCTCTTTCGAAGCATTCCATCGCGAAACCTATTATGATACCCGTGCTTATGGCATCTAAACCATACTTGTCGCATAGCTCCTTCGCTTTTATAACGCCCTCAAGCCTATCTACGCCGCAGTACGGTCCGAAAGCCATGAGAGGCTCATATGGTATTCTAGCAGTCGTTCCCTTCCAAGGCCCATCCGGTATCATTGCGACATGTTCGCATCTCATTGGGCATGCATCGCATCCTTGGATCTTAACGATGAAATGCTCATTCAAGTATTCTCCGCTCACTAGCTCAGCCTTCTCGAATGTTGCGCTTTGATAATTCCTTGTAGGTAGAGCAGCGGCTTTGTTCAGTGCAAGAACGTTTGCCGGCGTTCCTAGAGTTCGATACTTAGCTGTCTTTGAGCTATGTCTCATCTCCTCATATAACTCTTTACAATGCTCTCTCAACCCTTCTATATCAGCTACTGGTATATCATTTGTACCTCTGACAGCGACGGCTTTTAGATTTTTAGAACCCATAACCGCCCCTAACCCTGTCCTCCCAACAGCTCTCCAATGATCATTTATTATGCTTGCAACCCTAACTAGTCTCTCTCCGGCTGGACCTATAGTTGCAACGCGTACATAGTAGTCTCCCAGTTCTTCTCGAATAATCGTTTCAGTTTCCCATGTGGTCTTTCCCCAAAGATGACTGGCATCCATAAAGTGAACCGTGTCATCATCAATCCAGAGATAAATAGGTTTCTGAGATCTGCCTTTTATCACCACTATGTCGTAGCCAGCGCGTTTCAGTTCCGGTCCGAAAAAGCCCGTGCTGTATCCTTCTCCTAGAAAATTTGATTCTGGAGATTTCGCGAAGACCGCGTATTTGCCGCTTGTCGGCGCCATAGTACCTGCAAGCGGTCCTACAGTGTAGATCAGCGGATTCTCCGGATCGAAAGGATCAATCTCTGGAGGCTGCTCGTCAAGTAGCATCTTTATACCGAATCCCACTCCTCCTATATACTTCCTAGCAAAGGCTTCATTGAAGGACTCTGTCTTGTAACTTCTAGTTGACAAATCTATCTTCAGTATTCGCCCAGCGTATCCAAACAAAATTCTTCCCTCAAATGCATAAATCTTGATTACTGCAGATGTTAAATTCCGTTCATAATAAATTTTTCTTGAAAGAAATTCTAATGAAAATATTCTTTATTGCTCTCGACTCGTGATAATCACGTATGTATCCTAAATCTCTCTTCGCTTGGTATGAGATATAATGCGAACTGGCATAGTAGGGTTTGATGCATCCTATAGTTGAATTCGCAAAAAAAGGATTAATCACTTCGGTGTTGATGAGAAATTCGGATTGAAGGAGAAGATTGTAGCTAAATCAGGCAAAAAGTTCTTAGAAGCAGATTCGGTCTGTTAGGATTTGCTATTATGCTTTGACTAAACTTTCGAGACTTGGCGGAAGCTCTCCCTGTGGCTAACGCTAGATGAGTTTGGCTATGAGAAGATCAAAGTAGGCTCCAAAGTCGAGATTGATATGTCAAGGCTAGAAGATATCTTCATATCCGCTTCGCACTTGAAGGAGAAACAGTCGCAGATTTTTTCAGAATTAAACTAGGAAGCAATACTTTCTCAGATCTGAAAAGAATTAGGTTGAATCCTTGAAGAGGATGAACTATATTTCTCAACATTACTATTTTATCTTTACGGCGAGTATTAGCAAGCCCAAAAAGATTAGAAATACACCTAAAGACATGAAATAATTCGCTCCCAAACCAGCTACTGATGGATCTATGTATGTATTATACGTTAGGGCAGCTCCAATCAATATTAGAAGCACGCCTAGAACTCTCTCAGCGTATATAGGAATGAAATCATATCTTTTGCTCATTCTCAGCCGCCAATCAATAATTCCAAAGACTCTTCATAAGTTTTTCTAAGCTCCTAGCTCCTTCAGCCTCTCAGGAAGATATTTATCAACGATGTGGGTCAAGCCGTATCGAGAGAATGCCTCTAGCTCACATTTCTTCTTTATCTTCATGAATAGATCTATTTGCTTCTGCCAGTGTCTATCCTCATATCTGGGATCATTCTTCAGCTCCTTCAGCCTCTTTATGTCTATCTCGCTTAGCTTCTCGCTTGGGAGCTTATAATCAATTATGTCTGAAGCCCAGACTCCAGCCCACTTAGCATCTGGGGTAGTCAATTCTCTAAGGTGCGCGGCATTAGCAGATCCAGAGATTATAACCATCGCTATATGCATTCCCCAAGGATCACCATCACTAAATATGTATACCGGAAGCCCAAGCTCCCGATTTAGTCTGCGTATGAAGTATCTCGTCGAGCGTGGCGCCTGACCAGCAGTATGTATGAGGATTGCGTTGAATCTTTCATAGACCTTCTCCTCCACAAACCGCGTGAACATTGCGCCTTTTTCTATAACTATGACCTTATCCGCTGATGTCTTGATGAACCGCGCATCCGTTAATGCTGGTCCAATCATCACTCCATCCGGATGAGATGAAAGGTTCATCCTGCGCCCTTCATAGCCCGGAACAGTATACTCTATTGTTAGATCTCCAAAGACTGCTGATCGTTCCTCAGGGAAGACATTGAATGATTCTCGAGGATGCTCTATGACGGTTTCTAGATCTGTTATTATATTGTCTGATTCCGACTGGTCTTTAAAGAAGATATCATAGGCTTGAGCTGAATAGTAAACATCCCTTAATGTGCTTGTCTTCTTTTGCTTTATAAGTTCATGAACAAAGTATGCTGTCCAAACCATCTGAGCGAATGGCCTTAGGTGCGCTATGTTTCTGGAGCTCCTCGTAACCTTTGAGTCTCCTAAAATGTACTGCTTGTATTTTGGACTGTAGAAGATGTTGCTTGTGGATCTGCTTTTCATCTGAATAGTTGGAAAGACTCCCCGGTCTATTTCTTCACAGAACTTCATCCCTAGCTCCTCAAGCTTTTTCTGAACTATGCTTTTTGCGCTCACCGTCGAACTATCATTCTTTTTAATGGACAAATTTTCTTCATCTCCCATTGAGAACATTATTGACTTAAACCATCAACATAAGCGTCAATTAGACTTTCCTTATTCGGCTTCAGAGACCTAGCTTGAATCTTAATGGCCTCATATTTTCCTCTTAAGGTTTCGTAAATCTCTGAGCCGGAAGTAAGCGCTGTTTCTGGAATTAGAACCTCCCACTTAGAATTAACTAGTCCGAGCACCCTTACAGATGCCGGGTTCTCTTCATGTCTATTCCGTACATGTACAAATACAACGTTATATCGGCGAGAATCGAATATTTCGCTATCCACATACTCGTTACTAGTTACGAAGTCCTTAAAGACCTGTTTTCTTTGGTATAGCTTGCTTATATCTGGCGGCTTCCTACCTGCAAGCTCAGCTGAAAACCGGGCTATTTTTGGAAGATACCGCGAAAAAACAGCGAGTCTCCTGACCTGTCTCCTTACACGTTCTTTCCTTGAAAGATAACGAGCTAATTGGCGGGCGACCTCTCTTATTCCATTAAGTATCTCACGGCTGACCTCAAGCTGATCTGCAAGAATCTCTTTGCCCAGAGTCTTATATGGAATCTTTGTACTACAGACATGTATGATTATTGCGAATGGCATATTGGGCGTTAGATTGTATCTTCTCCAATTAATCGATCTAACGATCTTCCAGCAGACATCCCCCGATTCATCATAAACCAGTGGAATCTTATTCGCGAATCTATAGAGAAGGATATCATCCTTAGCTGGAACTTTCCCTCCATATGCTATTGCAACCTCTACAATAAATGGATGCCCGGAATAGGCTGAAGGCTTACGTTGATGAACAGCTACGAATTCCGGCTCTAGTTCCTTAAGTACCCCTTCCCTTAAGAGGTCTTCTCCTAATGGGGATAAGCAGTCGGCTTCTGGCGGGAGAAAACCATCATATTCTTTCATCTTCTCCACTAAGTCGACTATCTCCTCAGGTCTGAGGCTCTTTGGATCTCTATCCTCCGGGATCCCAGCTTTCCTAAGGAAGTCTCTTGCTATCTTTTCTCCAACTCTATGAAAGTGTTTCTGCATGAACTTTAGCATATTATCCTCTGTTGTGGATCTTATTATTCTCTGAAGAGTTTCAACATCCACGCCATACGGATGAGGATTAATCTCCTTAGGTGGGGGAGGCATCTTTTCAACTGTTCGGTCAAATTTGTATAGTCTCCCCCGCGGATCGACAAATATTATGTTGGCGTATGGATTCACCATAGCTGTCTGTTTCAGATATTCCAAAACCTTGGGCATAGCTTGAGCGTAGCTCCCCCTTAAGTGAATCTCGACGACTGTTCCCTGCCATCTCTTGCTCTTTGCGCGGAGATTAGCATGTATCTTACGGTCCAGAATTATCGGCCGATTCTTTTCTATATCTATCATAAGACGGTATTCAACGATGCGGGAGTTTCCCGTACTGGATATCACCTTCACGGGCTTATTAGTCGTTATCTGCCCGTAAAGAATAGCCATGGTTCCGCCTAGACCAAAGGTTCCTCTAGCTTGCTTGAGTCTGTACTTCGAACTAAATAAGAACTGTCCGAATGCTAGAGGGATATGATGCGGAGCTATTCCGGAACCATTATCTGCAACTCTTAGAGTGTAGGTATCATCAGAATCACCGTCCTTTGATAGGCGTATATAAATCTCCGGCGGAATTCTTGCAACATCAGCTGCATCTAAGGAGTTTTCTACAAGCTCCCTTATAGAAGTGAAGATGGCCCGAGCTGGATTTGTAAATCCGGCTATTTCCCGGTTTCGATAGAAGAAATCCGCCGGGCTTATCTCTTGAAAGGTCTCAGATATGGCAGATTCCTCCTAGTAAGAGTAAATCTCCTCAAAATAATATTTTGACAAAAACGATAATAAATATATAAATAAATTCGTGCAGTATCTGGCTGGATGTAATTTGTTTGTATTTTAGTACTTCTCCGGTACGAGAGGTCTGCCTTCCCAGAGCTCGAGCTTCCTCTTCTTAAGCTCGTGTCTCTTCCTCTGAAGAAACTTATACACGGCTGCATGCTGGCTTCCTCTTATGAGCATGTCTATTGCCTCCCTAGCTATTCTAGACTCTTCAACTCCGCCTATTATTGAGACGGTATGTCCATATACGGAGATGTAGGTTTCAGTAGACTCCTCTATTATTCTCCGGGTTTTTCCATCCTTTCCGATTATTCTGCCCTTAACCCTCTTAATATCAGATTTGCTTCTTCCAAATATCTCTCGAAGATCAATAATCGTGAGCATGTCATCTTCGTTGCGTAGCAGACGGAAAGCTCGCTGAGGAGAGAATCCCCTGCCGATGGCTAAGACAATATCCCTAGCCCTAAATAGCTGAAACGGATCATTTGATTTTTCATTTAAATTTATAGTCACGTCTCCGCTTCCACTATCCACTTCAAGCCTAACATTTAGATTCTCCTCTATCTCACGCTTAGTTTCACCATTAGGCCCTATTAGGACGCCTATTCTCTCTCTGGGAATCCTAACGAATAGCTGCGGCATCCTTTATCCTCCTAAAAACCTCCTCTGAAGGATGAATATCAATGCCTAACCGCTCAAAGTAATGATTGATTCTCTCGATGTCCCTTAGTAGAAACTGGTCGGCGTTAGGATGCTCTATAGAAACTGCTTGGGACACATCGAAGATAACTGGCTCATCATCCCATATCATAACATTATATTCGCTTAGGTCTCCGTGAACCATCTTCGCTTTCACGTATAGTCTCTCAATGTACAGAAGCAACTGCTTATATATCTGCTCGGGATTAGAGAGACGTACTTCTCTAAGCAAGGGAGCACTAACTCCATCTTTTCCGATGAACTCCATCAAGAGAACATTATTTTTAACCGTGTAAGGCTTTGGAACTCTGACCTTAGCCTTATAGGCTTCCGTTAAATTTCTATATTCTTTCCTAGCCCACAGATAAATTATACTACGCGGGTTTTTCCTAAAACGTTCAAAACGCGGATCTCCAGCTATATATGTGAGCATACCCTTCCTAAACTCAGCTGTAACAGTTAAGTAGATTTTAATAGCGAGTTCCGTTCCATCAGGATGCCTACCCCAATAAAGCTTCGACTCTTTACCAGCCTTAACAGCGCCGTAAATCTCATCTATCCATCCCTTGTTCATGAGTTCATAGATAGTCATCAACGTAGGCTTGTCGAAAACTTCCTCTAGAGCTTCATATTCCTCGCTTCGCTTCGTCTTCATTAACTGCTTAGTTTCATAAGACTTTTCTCTCTGCTCGAGTCTCTTCCTTAATCGATCCTTAATAGTCATCTTTAAAACCTCTTGTCAGCTTCCTCAGAGTTTTAAAAGTCCTTGCTTCCGCAAATACTCAGCTTGACCTTTAGTATAACGCCAAATTATGTCTCCTCGAGTTTCAGATTGGAAATCCCAGGGGCTTACAAGCACCACGTCGCCTACTCTTATCCATACTCTTCTCTTCATCTTACCACGGATCCTACATATTCTCTCATATCCGTCTTGGCATTTCACAAGTACACGATCGTTACCGAGGAGCTTCAAAGCTATCCCGAAGACATCGGTACCTGCTGGAAGCACCATTTCGTCGAGATCCTTTTCGCTAATCACCTTTTTCTTGCCCATACTGATACCCCAGTGAACCCTCGCTGAACCCTCACTACTATAAAAGAGAATAGACAGCCGTTACTTAAATATCTATATGCATGAGCAATCTAGGAGAATACTGACAGATTCCAGACGCACTAAATGTAGAGTATAGCAGATATAACAATACAATACCTTTTCACGGGATCTTATATTCCACCAGAATCGATTTTTCTAAAATAGGCACAGAATTGAAGACGTCGACTCTTGAACAGAACTCTACATCCTTATGGAAGCCGGAGGCCCTTAGCTTTTTAGCATGCTCACCTTGATAGATCGTCTCCTTCAGATTTTTCTCAGCAATCTCTGCTGAGTAATAAGCCCATAAAGCACCATCATCTATAAGGGCGCTATCAATTAACCTCCGTACATTAGGAAGCCTTCTAATAATAAAGCCCGCTCCCAGAAAATCTTCAATTGCGAATCTTCCCTTCTTACCAACAGCGATTAATGAAATATCGGCTTCCATTTTCAATGCAAGATCGTAGCTAGCATGTGCAACCGAACTTGCATTTAAGAAGGCGCCGATCAGAACTGCCTTTGCACCCTTACTTGCTAGTTTTATGGCTCTTGTACCATCGGTCGTTGTCAGTATAATCGTTCTCCCTGAGACCCTGTTCCGAGTATATTCCAGCGGCGAATTACCCATATGGAAAGTTGGAGGTTTGACCATGTTTCTTTCTCCAGCCAATAATGCTCCCGGATGATTTTCATAGAGCTGAATGGCCTCCTTTAATGTGCAGGCAGGGATGATTCCTCGGGCACCGTTTGATAAAGCAGTAATGATCGTTGAGCTACTCCTGAGAGCATCAACTATTACTGTAACATCTCCACGTTTAGCAGCGCGTGAGGCATCTCTTCCAATGAGCTCTAAATGCACTCTAACCACTTCGCTCTCACCCTGTAAGCACATCTTCTATATTCAGATATCTAGATGATATTATGGTTTTCAGGAAACAAGAATATAGCACGACCTACTGAATCAATGCTTAACACACATTTTTAGGTATTAAGTTTGAATAGCGACGAGTTTATTGTGGTTAGGTGCAGTAACCTCGGAAGGTTGCTGAAAGAGATCAGAACTTTTGAGAGAAGTTCTTTATGATACGATTCGGCTCAAGGTCCTCGAGGCGCTTCGCCATATCTTCGAGTGGAGATTTAAAGACACCTTTGAATCACTTAAGCATGATGATCCATGTTTTCGTGACTGATGTTCGCTTTCAATTCTCTTCTTGGGATTATTCCTTTGAATCTCTAATCCAGGTGATGGTCTTTAAGCTCCGAGGGCTTACGCGTTGATCTGCGCCCTAATTCTAGGCTAAGCCCCCTTTTTCCTATTTTTTCGAAGAGCAATCCATGTTGTGGCCTTCTTCCATAATATTAATATGTTTCGGGAAGACTCTATTCTTAAGATTACTTGGGGGTTATTTGAATGCGACAGTCTTGGAAGGGAATAATTAACGTTGGGATCGTTCATCCAATGGTTTATCCAGAGACCATGCGAGGAGAGGGGCCGATACTTGAGACGGTTAGCAAGATTGTATCTGACAGTTTCTTCGGAGCTATCGAGGTCTCATGGATCAAGAGTGATGATGTAAGGAAGAAAGTTGCAGATCTGCTTGAGTCTGCCTTTGTTGACGTGGTGTACTGCGGCGGGCCTCCAATACTAATTCAAAAGCTGGATATGAATTCCCTTGACGAAAACGTGAGATCTAACGCGGTTAAAGAAGTGAAAAAGCTAGTTGACGAAGCCTATAGCCTGGGAGCCAGAATCCTACTTGTTCTAAGCGGTCCAGATGTCGAAACGAATAAACGAGAAAAGGCTAAGGAGCAAATGGTTAAGTCCCTAGGCGAAGTTTGCAATTATGCTCAGAGCAAAGGAAAAGACTACACACTAATGATCTCCCTAGAATACTTTGACAGAGAATACGACAAGAAATGCCTACTTGGACCAACTAGAGATGCAGTAGACGTCGTCGCTAAGGTCAAGG
>JAGGUU010000148.1 GCA_021158305.1 Candidatus Bathyarchaeota archaeon | reverse complement strand
AGTCTTTCGCGACATAAATCATAGATTAACTTCCTAGATCCACCCTAAGGAATTTATCTACACCACGCAACAAGAGACAAAAATCTGAATATCATCGATCAAAATACTCCAGGCATACCGACAAAAAATCCATCGAAATCCCAGCAGTCCCCATATAAACTTTATATAGAATTTTTTCCTACGGCGCAACATACGCTTAAAGATCCTAAGAACAAGATGCCTCACAAAGCACGACTACAAATACAAATAATTAAGAATATTATTATGGAAATAAGAGATGCCTGGAAAAAGGAGGCTGGAATCAAGAATTGAGAGTCCTTCATAAGGAACAAGGATGATGATTTATTGCCAAAATATCATATATGTTTTAAGGAACTACTGAATATCTTTACTCATTATATATGCGTTTTCTCCGTCAGCGTAATATCCCCTAACGATTCTTTGAACCTCAAAACCAATTTTTTTGTAAAGGTTTATTGCGGGATAATTACTGACGCGAACCTCTAAATAGCATTTTTTAGCATTATATATCTTTGCCATATTTTCTAGGGCCTTCTCTATCAACGCGCGTCCTATACCCTTCCTCTGATGCTCCGGAAGAACAGCGATCGAGATTATATGCCCCTTTCTGAGGGAAGCGAAGGGTATAAAGCTGATTCCTGAAAAATTGCTTTCTATTCTACACATTATGTAACCAACCACTTCTCCATCTTTTTCTGCCACGAGAAAGATCTCCGGAAAGTTTTCGTAATGACTGATGAAAAAGCTCTCTGAGTAATTCTCAGGTAGACATCTACGATTAATACTTATCACTCGAGGAAGATCCCTCAGCTCAAATCTTCTTAGGATATATGAAGGATCCAACCCTTATCCCTTATTTCTTACTGATCTAGAAAAATACCTAAAGGCGAAAATTTATCTTTTCTTGTCACTCAGCAATAGGCTACGTCTTCATAAAAGGGATAGTTAAGCACCCCTTTGGAATAAAAGAGAACTTCCCTCTACTTCCAACAGCATCTAGGAACAAACGAAACGCTTCATTAACGGTTCTCGCAATCTTCATCCCAAAGACGCGGGAAACGTAATAATTCGGCATCGCCGAAACGATCAGCACATTAGACTCTTGAAGAACACTTAGCAACCTGTATGCCATGAACTTAGGAATACTGAACTTCTTCTTCAAATCTCTACGTAAATCTTTCAGGTTCGCAAATTTAGACGCTGTTTCTATGAATTCCTCATCTCCGCATCCTGAAGAACACTCGGCGACCAGAACTATGTTCTTCTTTCTCTTTGATATTTTTAAAGCACCATACAGACATGTAGCGGCTTCCTGAAAGGTAGAATCGAAGGCTGAGCCTCCGGGGCTTATAAATACCACGTCGGCTCTGTTCTCCACGGGAACCTTATATATCTCCTCCGCAAACCTGACGGCTTCCTTAAATGCTTTATTAAAGTCACCCGCGAATGCCTTCACAACATCAAATGCATCATTTCTAACGATGCTTACTGCAAAATCAATATCGGCAAGACTGGCAGCTTCAATCATCTCTTCATGAACAGGGTTGTCATTTAAATTTCCAATAACCGCTTTTTCGTCCAAGCCGAGCTTGAAAACTTTATTAATAGAGTCTATCCTCGCTATTCCAGGCACAATCAATTCGCGTCCGCCACTATATCCAGCGACTGGATGCGGCTCAACCGGACCAGCGAGAATCTTCACATCTGCCTCCATAAATACTCTATTTAGGAAGATCTCGGTTCCACGCGAAGTTTTACCTACATATGTTCCATGATTCAAGCAGCTATGTCGCATGATCTTAAATACTTCCATGCTAAGCATCGTGGAGCCATGCTTTGAAGATGGAGCTTTAAAGGGATCGTATGCAACTAAGACTGTGACATCTTCCTCCCTTACATCTGATGATTTCAACTCCTCGATCAAGGCTGAGAGAATCATATGATTTGTTGAAGCACCAGAGTCTTTTAGGACTATGGTTACCTTTGCTCCGGGCTTGGCTAAATCTGCTATGCATGGAGCGGCCAAAGGCTTTTTCAGTGCATTTCGTATCTCTTTTTGAGGATTCTGCGTGCCGCTTACCTTCTTAGGCTCAATTACGTCAAGCATGTTACTCGCTGGGACTCTTACACAAACTTCAGTATCTCCATACGGAAGCCATATCTCAACCATAATAAGAACCTTCTCTATTTTCTTTTACGCTCATTTTCCGGAATAACTTAAACATCTCTTAGGAGAATTATGTGCTCGGCTATTAAAGAAACGGATTATTTTATCAGCAATTATCAATGACGCTTCTTTCTGAGCTTCAACGGTCTGAGCTCCTATATGAGGAGTGCATATCACGTTTGGATGCTTAATCAGCTCCAGATTCTTAGGAGGTTCAGTTCCGTAGACATCAAGAGCCACGCCTCCGAGCTTCCCAGTTTTCAATGCATTTAGAATGGCCTTCTCATTAACTACTTCCCCTCTAGCCGTGTTGATAAGGAAAACTCCATTCTTCATTTTGTTGATTTCTTCAACATCTATCATATGCTTTGTCTCCTCTGTTAATGGAACATGAAGTGATATTATATCGCTTTGTCTCAGCAGCTCATCTAAAGAGAGAAAATCAGCTTCCAGCTCTTCTAGCAATTGCGGAGAAGGAGGAGTTCTTTTAGTTACAAGGATTTTCATCCCCATAGCCTTCGCTATTCTAGCAACTCTCAAACCTATATTTCCAAGTCCAATCAGTCCTAGCTTTTTATCCTTCAGTAGGAAACCCTTCAGCTCTTTCTTGAGCCATTCTCCCCGCTTCATCGATGCATCCGCAAAAGTTATCTTACGAGCTAAAGCTATCATAAGTCCTATCGTTAATTCAGCTACGGAGTCTGCTGGCGCCTCAGGCGCATTTACAACGGCGATTCCTCTTTCCTCAGCTGCCTTTAAATCTATATTATCAAGACCGGATCCCGCTCGAGCTATCAATTTAAGGCATCTTCCACGCTCAATAAGGTCACGCGTAACTTTTGTTCTGCTTCTTACAATTAGGACGTCGCATTCTCGAATTTCCTCCTTCAGCATCTCTCTCCGCGTTAAGAACTTAACATCGAAACCTGCTTCTCTCAGCTTTTCGATGCCTTCTGGATCGATGCGGTCACAGACTAAGATTTTAACCATGCTTTTCGCCTCCAGTTATGGATGTAGCCATACCAGTGCAGATCAAACATAAAACATAATCAACTTTTTATTAAACTTAAAGACTCAAAAATGTTCATCACTCCTAACCTTTTTAACTCGATAACTCTCAAAGTACATTCCCAGATATTATTTAAATAAATCAGTGTTGCGGTAGCGGTAACTGTTCGAAAAAAGGACAAATTTTGTGACTGAAGATATTTATATACGTATTATTATGATGGATGCCTCGAAAAAATATTTATACGCATAGACTAAAAATTATAGCTGCCGAAAAATTGAAGGGGGAAAGGTGATAATTTATGGCCTCAACCACCAAAATTATAGCAGCAGCTATTGTTGTGGTGATTATTGCAGCAGCTGGTTATTACTGGTATTATACAACCAGTCAGCCTAGAACAACAGAGATAACTCTAATGACAAAGGCAGGATTGTGGGCGGACTTTATCCGAAATAGTGGTGTACTCGAAGATTATAAGGAAAGAATGCTTAAGGAAAAGAATGTAAAAGTCGAAGTCACGATCATTACGGCTCCGCATCGCGGCTACGGAGAGAAGCTAATAACATCTTTTGCTGCTGGTTCGGAGGGAGATGTCTGCTGGGTCAGCCCAACAGACGTTTTTAGGCTTGCCGAGACAGAATACTTGCTAGACTTGACGCCTTACGTTAGCAAGTGGGCTGATTGGGAGAAATTCTATCCAGCGGCAAGGAACGCCTATACGATTGGCGGGAAAGTCTATGCCGTTCCCAATGATGCCGCCACAATGGTTCTCTACTATCGAAAAGACTTGTTTAAGAAAGCTGGCCTGCCTGTTCCTTGGCAACCTGAAACTTGGGACGACGTAATAGAGGTTGCTCTGAAGCTTAAAGAGAAGTTCCCAGATCTTCCGATGATAATAGAGGCTTGGTATGAAGAACAGCTACCAGTTTACTCTGACGGAGGAGTGATATACGATCCATCCGATGGCAAATTCATCGCCAAGAGTCCACAGCTACTTTACCTGTTTAAGCTATACTATGACATCATTTACAAGTACGGCTTAATGCCCAAAGAATTTAAGCTTGAAGGATGGGACGACAGGAAGCTCTTTGCCGAAGGCAAACTTCCATTAATGATCGATGGAACTTGGTGCTACACCGAGAAGTGGGGACCAAATGGGCCTTATCCCATTGAAAATAGAGAAGAAGTAATTGGTTATGCTCATCCACCCAGCTCTGGGAGACCAAACAATCCGCATGGCAAGTATCCGAATACATTTAGAGACTACGCATGGGTCATCTCAGCAAGAACTAAGGAGCCTGAATTAGCATTTGAACTCATAAAGGAGCTAACAAGAGCGGATATAATGGCGAAATGGGGCTATGAGACATCTCACCTAGTTGTTCGAACAGATGCCATGATCGGAGATTATGCAAAGGATAAATTCTTAGAGTGGAATACTGAAGCCTTAAAGTATGCGGTTCCAAAGCCTACAACTACACTATTCAATAAGTACATGGATGCTTTGAAGGAAGTATTACGGAATGAGCTGTTGATCAACGGAAGGACACCAGAGGAATGCTTAGATATCTTTGCGGAGAAAGTAACTGAAAAACTCGGGGAAGAAAACGTTAAAGAGATATCCATACCATAAACCCCCCTTTTTTATGGTGTGATGAACTTGAAAGTTTTGAAGATAAAGACGTGGATAAGAGATAACCTAGATCAAATAGTGTTATCGTTACTAGTTATTCCGGCATTAACCTTAATCTTTACTTTTCAGCTCATCCCCTCAGCTTGGACCATATGGTTTAGCTTAACTGATATAGCGCTTGTTGGTAAAAAAGCATTAAATTGGAGTTTTGTTGGCTTAAAAAACTATCTGGATCTAATAACCGACGTTGACTTCTGGAGATCAATGAATGTAACAATCCAGTACTGTGCGGTATCTCTGGTTCTCCGCTTTACCGTCGGAATATTAGCAGCTCTATTTATGACATTATCAAAAGTTAAAGGAAAGATCCTTATAGCAGCCATATTTCTCCTTCCATCAGCTATTCCAGGAATCATGCATCCTTACGTTTGGATAAGTATGCTTGAGCCAAAATATGGAACCCTCAACACAATATTAAAGT
>JAGGUU010000033.1 GCA_021158305.1 Candidatus Bathyarchaeota archaeon | reverse complement strand
GCTCCAGGACCGAATAGAGGATGAAGAGATAGAATAAGCTTCCCGGATGAAGCGGCTTTTTTTAAAGCTAGCATAACTGGAGACTTGATTGAGGATATCTCCGCGATAGGTGCAGATGGGTCTACATAATCAAGTATTTCTTTTATGACTGTGGACACCGTTTCGATAGGGGTGCAGATCATCACGAGATCAGATGATCTTGCCACCTCTGAGTTGCTATGGGAGAAACTTATCCTCATTGTCTCCGCGAATCTTTTGGCAGCTTTTTCGTTTATGTCAGAGATTGAAACTTCATGCCCTTGCTGAATAAAGTATCTTGTGAACCATCTTCCCATCTTGCCAGCTCCTATGATCGCTACTTTCATTTAATTTGTCTCCCCCAATCGCATGCGTGTTCTATAACTTCTTTCTGTACGCGTTTAGATTCTTTTATTAAGAGTTCTAGGAGAGCATTGCAGAAATCTTCATGTAATCCTTTTTCTCTGCAGAAAACAATGACTCTCCTTCTGAGGTTCTCCTCAACTCTTAGGTCTTCTATTGGAAGACCGTCTCTCGATTTAACCATCGCTATTCTCTTTGCTATATCAAGTCTTTTCTTGCAGAGACGCAGTATCTCAAAAGTTATAGCAGATATCTCTCTCCTGAGACTTTCAAGCTCAGAGCGATGAACCAAAACTTTTCCTCCGGAAAAATTACATAACGGCTATCTATTCCTGCAAAATATAAGAATATCCCTCAACGCTTCTTTATAACTTCAAGAACATCACTTATATTACTGATCTTTAAAACCCTTGAGTCCTGATCGTGTGAATTGTCATGTCTAAACCATATAAATCTCAACCCGGCTCTTCTTGCACATTCAGCATCACTCCAGTGATCGCCTATAAATACGGCTTCTTCGACTGACGAATTGAGAAGCTTAAGTAGCTCAATCGCATGGGATGGATTGGGCTTGGGATACGCAACATCATCTCTAGCGAGTATGGCGTCAAAATATCTTAGAAGACCGAATCGTTTTAGGATTTTCTCAGCATATTTCCGGCAGCTCCTTGTCATGAGCCCTATCTTTAACCCGTTGCTTTTTAGTGCCCTGATTGTTTCGGGCACGCCTGGAATTAGCGTTGCGTCGTCAGCTGATTCAAGCTCAAGTTCATTCATTAACCTCGTTACTTCACTGATAACCTTCTCAATATACTCCTCTGAGAATCCTTTGGACTTTAAATCTTCAACCGCTTTACGTGTTATTTCGAAGATCACCATATCCTCGCTTATCACGCTCGGTGATACTCCGGCTTTCCTAAGATATTCGATGATACATATCTTCATCTTTCTGAATGGAATTTTAGATTTTATTAGTGTGTCGTCAAGATCGAAAATTACTGTTTTTAGGCCCAGCTTATCCTCCCCATTCAATAATAACCATTTATAAGCTTAATTGATTGTTTGATAGATCTCGGATTGAATTATATCCCGTAATGCTTATTGATCTCTTCCTCGTACTCCGCGATCTTTCCAGACTCTATATCATCAACTTTGACTGATCTGCCCAGTCGGGAAGACTCGATAAGCGCAAAGGCTACTGCTAAGTCTCGCAGCCCCTCTCTGCCGCTTGTCTCCATTTCCCGCCCCTCCTTAATTGCTCTCAGAAACTCCAGCGTCACGAGGCCCATGGGATCTTTGATTCCGTAGGGAAAGAACTTCTCTTTCGTCTCGTCTCCTGCTTCTTTCTCAAAGAGTTTCTTTATATCGATTGTCTCTCCGCTGTCGAGTATGAGCTTATCGCCTCTTATACATCCTTTCGTTCCGTAGATTGTTCGTGGAAGGGAAATCTTCTCTCCATGTCCCGCTCGGGAAAAGAACCATTGTCCTATAACGCCGGTTCTGAATCTGAAGAGTCCGAAGAAAGTATCGTCGACATCGGGCTTCACGGATTCTATGATCCTTCCCTCTTCATCCCTACGGAACCTTTCCTTCTCAATAATCTCAACTATACCTGAAACCTCATCAATCTCGCCGCAAAGATATCGTAGAATATCGAAGATATGAACTCCCATATCCGTAGTTGATCCTCCCCCAGCAAGCATCTTCTTGTGTCTCCATGCCGTGTCTGCAACGATCTTGTCGGGAGACCAATACTCGTCCACAGCGCCTCCTAAGACAGCTTGGACTTTCCCTATATATCCTTGATCAATCACCCATTTCGTCATTCGAGTATCTGGGAAGTACCTATAATTCTCAGTTACGCCAAGCACTACTCCATGATCCTCGGCTTCTTGAATCATCTTGCGAGCTGCCTTCACAGTTAATGCTATTGGCTTCTCAACCAAGACATGCTTGCCCTCTCTAATACATGCTATGGTGATCTCATGGTGAGAAAAGACTGAGGTATAAATCTCAACGGCGTCTATATCCGACTTCTTAAGCATCTCTCTATAATCTGAATAGACCTCCACATCAACGTCTTTTTGGAAATCATACACGTAGATATGCGGCTTAGCCAATGGATCACCCGGAGGACCAACTGGCTTCCTAGGGGGCACACCGTCTTCTCGGCTTCTGAATCTCTTTGCATCTTCAATCTTCCTCGCGCATAGAGCCTTAATTCTAACATCAATATTTCTCTCGATTAGCTCCTTATAGCCGTGAAGATGTGCTGGCATTATTCGTCCGCATCCAATCAAGCCTACCTTCAACATCTTCTTCTCCTCTGCTAACATTCTAAGAAGGAAGACTTCAATTATTTTGTTAAAATAATAGGTT
>JAGGUU010000049.1 GCA_021158305.1 Candidatus Bathyarchaeota archaeon | reverse complement strand
TTCGCTATCCGCCCTTCTTTTATGCGCTATCCATTCATCCCTAGCCTCCATGATGCAGTAGGTGAATTCCCGATCTTTGAATTTCTCAAAGTCAAGTTCGAGACGTGAGCATAGCCTCTCAAGTATGAATTGTTCAATAATGCAGGATCCTGACCCAAATATTCTTTCAAGCGTCTCGGCTAAAGATTCGATCTCCGACGGCAATTGTTTCTCATCTATGTGGCGGAGAATAGTCGCAGAAGTTGTTTCCCCCAAGATCTCATTTAAGGCATCTCTTAAGCAGTCGTAGAGGATACGGCTGAATTCCCCCTCGTACCTGTCTCTGTTCCGCGAAGACCTAAGATTCTTTATTATGAACCGCGGAAACCCTGCTCCCTCCATATTTTTATAGTATGGGTGTTAAAGTAGGCAATGGATATCCTTCAGAGAAGCCCGCCTCGACGAAGTAAAGGCGCGTTCTAGGCTTCCTTCCATAAAGTAGCAGGGCTCCATGCTGCCTTATTATCTTCAGATGGACATCAGCTATCGCATTTAGGATATCTGAGAATCCATACATGTTCGGCTTAAGAATCGCCATAAGCAAGTCGCCGTTCTCTCTTACAAGAGAGGCTCCTGTATTAAGTATCTTCAGAGCTCCCTCTACTCCGTAGTATGAGATTATCCTATCGACCCCAACTATGTGCAGTATAGGCTGCCCCGTCTTCACCCTAATATTACATGAAGCCTTAGCGTATTTCTGGAAATCTTCTTGGATATTGTGCCCTTCAAGCCTAACTACATGCTCCAGACGTGTTTGGAAGAGTCCCTCCAGAATACATAGCTGTACTAGACTGCCTATTATACCCTCAGAAAAACCAGCCATCTTAATCCTGCTCTTAACTATATCATAGCTGATGCCTGATGATGGTAGAATTATGACGCCTCTATTCTTTGCGACGAAGTTCCAAGCTGTCGGTGCAAGTATCAAATGATATTGCATATTCGATATGTCCCTGCCTATTTCGAGTAGAACAGTTGAGCCTTTAGGGTATCCCCCATCGAGTAACTTGTCCAAGTCGGCTGAGCCCGTTGAGAACTTATCCGGGCTATCCTCGATCGGTTTGAATCTTCGAGTTTCGGTCGGCATTCTAGATTTGAAGGGCGGGAAGACTCTGAAGCCTCCCTTGAGCGTGAAGGCTAATCGATCCTCTGTTATCTCTTTTCCCCGCATCTTTTTAATAAGCAAGTCCCTGAATAATCGTTCATCTTGCTCTATGGCTCTCAGCAATATTATTCCATCAGCCACGAACTCCTCCATTCCGCCTCCAATACGTCCCGTTTCGTAAGGAATCTCATCGATCAGTATCGTTGTGCATCCGATCTGCCGCACAATTCTGCTTAAAATCGCGTGGATGAAGATTCTCGCGTCAAACTCCCTCTCGAATGCTTGGCTCAGAGCTGAGAATGAGTCTATCACGAGCCTCTTAGCCTTGAGCCGCTCTATCTCTTTAAGGATCACGTCAAGGATCGCTGAGATAGCGGCTTCCCTAACAGTTAAAAAGTCTAAGTAGCTGAACTTACCCTCACTCTCTAACTTTTCAAAATCGAAGCCAAACTGCTTCATATTCTCTATGAAGCTTTCTCTGCTCTCAGCAAAGCTGACGTAAACTCCATTCTCGCCATACTCAGTGGCTCCACAATAAATGAACTGAGCGGAGAAGATAGTCTTTCCAGTTCCAGGATTTCCAGCGACTATTATAATGCTATTTCTTGGAAATCCTCCGCCCAAAACATTATCGAGCCCCTTTATCCCTGTAGGAACGGATCTACCCGCCAAATAATTCCCTCCAAAAAACTATTATTGTAATGCCCAGCAAAGAAGATAAAAGTTGCCTTATACTTCTCGGCTACAATGTATTCATCGAAAGCTCGGAATATCCTCAGCGGCACATAGTCAACCGTGAAGCCCAGAAGGATAAGACCGAATCTTCCAGTTGAGTAAGCCTCAATATTCCCAGCCACTCAGCACTCCCGTTCCCATGTCTTTTTAGATAGGAGATTTAAGGAACGATTATTGAGAGATCTATATCTTCGCAATCTTATACGGAATATGAAATGATACCGGGTAAACGCAGGTTCCCAATCTTTATCTCCTCAGTCTTCACAGCCACCGTAAGAACAAGCTAAGCATCAAGATTATCTGATCCATCAGAATCCCGTCGAGGTTTCCTATAGGTTTCAGATAGAAGAAAAAGATGGATCCTTCAATCGTTAAGCAATCAAATCCAAGATTATCCGCTAAAATCGCAGTCTTCAAAAAGGGCTCGTAGCTGTACAGTCCATTAATTGAGAAATAAACTCTAAACATAGGCTTTATTCCCGCTCACTCCACGATACATAACCCTCTACAATCAGCACCTAATAAACCAAACCAGACAAACTTTCGATTATATTTATAAGGTGAAATGCAGTAAAGAGATAATCGAAAGGCCTTCTCTAGGGGACAGCGAAAACGGCCGCAAAAAGAAAAACAGCCGAAAATCGCTTTCGTTTCAAAACAGAAAATCCCATGAAGGGAATGGCTATCAAAATCTAATCTCTATGATTCTTGAACTTTCCTCTTTACGTCAGGATTCTCCCTTCCTTTGTGATCTGAACAAGTATTCTTTTACCCTCTTTCCTTAGCTCTACCAAGCCGTCCCTCAGCATCCCCCTAAGGTTTCTTGAGAGAGTTGAAAAGCTTAGACCCGTTCTCTCCGTCAGCTTCTTCAGAATTCTCACAACCGCGTAGATGGAAACATCATTTTTGCTATGCATCAATTTAGCAGTATAAATTCGCAGTGGATTTAGAGTCGTGAGAGAGTCTTAGAGACTAAATGTTTTGCTATTAAAACCGAGAGTTAATCCAAGGTTTCTATGCATCCCTATTGGGTCTGAAATGCTTAATGTGATGAATAAAATGGGAGGTTTAGGTGTTTTTTCGGATTTTCTCCAGCCTTTTGTCGAGGTCTTC
>JAGGUU010000066.1 GCA_021158305.1 Candidatus Bathyarchaeota archaeon | reverse complement strand
TCTTCAAGCTCGATGACTTTATTTGCTGGAAGATCCATCACGGATTCAGCTATAGCATACAAGTCAGCGTCGGTGATGAGTTTCCCCTTATCCCCTAATGCCTTCACTCTATTGAAGATCTCCAATAATTGCTTCTCGTCTGGATAGAGTCCCATCTCCTCAAGAGCCGCCTTTATTCCACGTGAACCAGCATGTTTTCCAACTGCGAGTCTTCTTTTTCTTCCAACGATCTCCGGAGGTATAGGCTCATATGTTGAGGGCTCCGAAAGGATGGCGTGCGTATGTATTCCGGATTCGTGGACAAATGCGTTTTCTCCAACTATTGCCTTATTCGGCTGAATAGGCGTGTTAGTCAGTCTTGAGATTAAAAGGGAAGCGTCATAGATTTTCTCTGTTTTTATGGAGGTTTCAACATTATAGAGAAGCTTCAGCGAGACTATAACCTCCTCTAAAGCCGCATTTCCAGCTCTCTCACCCAAACCGTTCACTGTGACGTGAACTTCATCCGCACCAGCCTTAAGAGCAGCTATGGAGTTCGCAACGGCCATTCCAAAGTCATCATGACTGTGAACTCCAAGAGTCACGTCTGGAAAAGCCTCTCTCAGTTCAGAATAGAACTCATACGACTTCTCCGGGGTTAAAACGCCTACCGTATCACATGGTGTAACTCTGTCAGCTCCAGCAGACACGGCTTCGCTTATCATTTTCTTAATGAACTCCGTATCTGCCCTAGTTGAGTCTTCAAGCCCAAACTCAACGATAAGCCCAAGATCCTTCGCGTATCTGATGCTTCGAGACGTTAAATCTAAGATTTCATTCCTTGTCTTCCCCAGCTTATACCTTATATGAAGATCTGATGATGGAATCACGAGAAACACGGAGTCTGCCCCGCTCTCTGCAACAGCATCTATATCTTTCTTCACTCCCCTGGCGAAGCTGCAGATCTCGGCTTTAAGATTCTCCTTGGATATTAGAGTTATAGCTTCCATCTCGCCTGGAGACGCTGCTGCGAATCCAGCTTCAATCACATTCACTCCGAGATCATCGAGTTTCCTCGCTATCTTCAATTTCTTCTCTGGGGTTAAAGAGACTCCGGGCATTTGCTCGCCGTCTCTCAGTGTAGTGTCAAAAATCAAGATCTTCTCCGCGAATCTATTCGATAAAACGATACCCCATTTTTCAGCAACCTCAAATCATCAAAACACGACAATGTTGTATAAAAGCCTTTTGGATCACTAGCTTCTCCCAGAATGAATTCGCAATATTTCAAATAGACTCTGAAGCCAAAAAGTTTAAGAGTTTACAATAAAAGAAGTTGTGGGGTTCACATTGAGAAGCGACGTTGTTAAGCGTGGAATTGAAAGAGCTCCTCAAAGGAGCATATGGAAATGCCTAGGAGTTACAGACGAGGATTTTGATAAACCCTTCATAGGCATCGCTAATAGCTTCGCCGAGACTGTTCCAGGCCATATGCATCTCAATAGGCTCGTGGAATATGTTAAGGCGGGTGTTCGATCAGCGGGCGGAGTCCCATTCGAGTTTAATACGATAGCCATCTGTGACGGAATAGCGATGGGGCACGTAGGCATGCATTATTCCCTGCCTTCAAGGGAGATAATTGCAGATTCGATCGAAGTCGTCGCTGAAGCGAACAGGTTTGATGGGCTAGTTTTACTCACCAACTGCGACAAGATAACTCCCGGAATGATGATGGCTGCGGCTAGACTTAACATTCCATCGATTGTGGTAACCGGAGGCCCCATGCTCTCCGGGATATATAAGGGAAGAAAGGTTGACGTAACTGCGATTTTCGAAGCAGTAGGCGAAGTAACGGCTGGAAAAATGACCGAAGAGGAGCTGAAGAGAATAGAGGATAGAGCCTTCCCAGGTAGCGGATCATGTAATGGAATGTACACCGCGAATACTATGGCTTGCATAGCTGAATCCATAGGTCTCTCGCTTCCTGGATGCGCATCGTCACTTGCAGTCTCGTCTCAAAAGGCTAGGATAGCAAAAAAGAGTGGAGAAAGAATCGTTCAAATGGTTAAGGAGGATCTCAAGCCCTCAGATATCCTAACACGAGAAGCATTTGAGAATGCTATAACCGTGGATATGGCTCTCGGAGGATCAACCAACGCCATTCTGCACTTAACGGCTATAGCTAATGAAGCTGGGGTCTCCTTGCCCCTTGAGATTTTCGACGAGATCGCGAGAAGAACTCCACACATATGTGATATGAGGCCGGCTGGACCGCATGATTTAGCCGAGCTTGAAGCGGCAGGCGGAATCCCAGCGGTAATGAAGGTTCTAAAGGACAATCTCCATCTAGATGCCGTAACAGTAACCGGCCGCTCAGTATGGGAGAATATTAGAGATGCCGTTATCTATGACTGGGAGGTCATACGTCCACTTGATAATCCAATCCATAAGCAGGGTGGAATAGCCGTGCTTAAAGGAAACCTGGCGCCGAACGGCGCCGTGCTCAAAGTTACGGCTGTTCCGCCTAAGATGCTAACTCATAGAGGACCGGCAAGAGTCTTCGACTCCGAAGAAGAAGCCATGGAAGCCATCTTGAACAAGGAGATCAACGATGGAGACGTGATTATTATTCGATATGAAGGACCTAAAGGAGGCCCTGGAATGAGGGAGATGCTCTCCCCAACAGCCGCCATAGCTGGTATGGGTCTAATCGAGTCTGTTGCATTATTAACTGATGGAAGATTTTCAGGAGCAACGAGAGGCTTATGCATAGGGCATATATCTCCAGAGGCGGCGGCTGGGGGCCCTATAGCCGTAGTGAAAGACGGCGATGTAATAAGCATTGATGTTCCCAAGAGATCACTCAATGTAGAGATAGATAGAGAAGAAATGAGGCGGAGGCTTTCAGGATGGAAGCCTAAGCCGCCAAAGATCGATAAAGGATACCTGCGCAGATACTCCTTCCTTGTACAATCAGCTGATAAAGGTGGAACTTTCAGAGTTCCCTAAAGGCGTAGGAGGAATAGACCTTGAAGTTTGACTTAACGATCGGATTGGCCGATAGGCCTGGGCAGCTTCTTAAAGCTCTCAAGCCGATCGCGAAGAACGGCGGAAACATAATCTCCATAATTCATGAACGTGAGAATCCCTCGGCAGGATTCGTCCCAGTCAGCCTTGTAGTTGACTTTCCCTCACGATGGAATATGCAGAAAACAATCGATGACTTAAGAAAGATGGAAGTTACAATAATCAAGGCTGAGGAAATTGTTGAGACAGTTCATATCACAGCTATTTTAGTGGGCAAGGCTGATTTGAAACGCGTTATCCAGGAAGGATTAAGAAACGCGAAGATTGTGGGATTTGAGGCTTCAGCTCTAACATCAAAAGATGCATGCTTGAAGCTTGAGATCGAAGTTCCAACTGATCTTCTTGACGAAACATTGGAGAATCTTAGAAGAGTAGCGGAATCAGAAGGCTCACTCATAATACTCCCAATATAGCGGAAGCAGGGGAACAAGGTTGAACGTCATAATTGTTGGTTTCGGATTCATTGGCAAAAAACTTGTGAGAGCATTTTACAAAAAGATAGACCTTATAAGGAATGTGGATGCGAGCTTCAAGGTTATCGGCGTCTCAGATAGCAAAGGCTACTTATACGATTCAAAGGGGCTTGATCTCGAAAGGCTCAGCTGCGTGAAGAGGCTATCAGAATACTCTGGAAAATACAGAGAAGGAGGATCAACCGAGGAGATCATTGAGAAGGGAGAAGCAGACTTAATGGTCGAGGTAACTCCTACAAATATCAATGATGGAGAGCCAGGTCTTTCTTTCATAAAAGCGGCTCTTAAAAAGGGGATTCACGTAGTCACATCGAATAAGGGACCGCTCGTCGTGGCCTTGAAAGAACTTACAAGCCTAGCTGAGAAGAATGATTGTTTTCTTCTCTACGAAGGCACAGTTGCGGGAGCAGTACCAGTCTTCTCTCTCGTTAGAAGATGTCTCCAAGGAGACGCGATACGAAGAATAGTGGGAATACTAAACGGAACAACAAATTATATCCTTTCAAGAATGTACTTTGAAGGAACAAGCTTCGAACTAGCCTTAAAGGAAGCGCGGGAAAGAGGCCTCACTGAACGTGATCCATCATATGATGTTGACGGAATAGATGCGGCCTGCAAAGCAGTGATCCTCGCAAACGCATTAATGAATAGGAACGTAAAATTTGAGGATGTTAAAAGAACGGGAATAAGAAGGGTTACTCCAGAAGCTATAAGCCTAGCCAAGAAGTCAAAATTCGCCATAAAGCTCATCAGCATGATCGATAAGCATATAGAAGTGTCTCCAAAGCTTGTTCCGATAAATCATCCACTATGTGTCCATGGAACACTGAATGCCATTCATATAGAGACAGACTTGGCAAGGGAGATCACGTTGATAGGTCACGGCGCCGGAGAAGAGACGGTCTCAGCTGTTCTGAATGATATATTAACGGTGATGAAGGAAACAGCATTTTCAATTTAGAAAAGATTTAAAGAGAAACGAGATATCGTGAAGATTGCCAAAATACATTTATAAGTTCGCTTATGAATACCTTAAAGTAATCCTTAAATATGCGCTTTCGTTACTTTGTGAAGCCTAAAGGAAGGGGATGCTCCATAAATATGGCGAAAAACGCCGATAATGTCTGTTCAATATCCTTTTATTTACCGAAGAGAGATGGAGAAGATCTCATCTCTCTGAGGGTGAAGTCTAATCGAGACTGCTTGAAGAGGTTGATATGAATTGATTAGTCCAGAAGATGCATTCCTCATACAAAAGGCGATGTTTGAGGAGAAGGGACTTGTTAGACAGCATCTGGACTCCTATAATGAATTTGTGGAGCATGGGCTTCAACAAGTTATTGATGAGGTAGGCGGGATAGACATAGAGGTTCCAGAAGGTCCATACAAGATAAAGTTTGGTCGAGTTTTCATAGTTAGAGAAGTTGAGAACGATGTGATCTACGGTCCCTACGTAACTGAGGTTGACGGAACACGTCACGAGATATATCCCATGGAGGCTCGATTGAGAAATCTCACGTATGCCATGCCTTTATCCGTGGAGATGACGCCGATAATAGATGGAAGAGAACGCACAGATTTAAAGGAGCTAGTCTACATTGGTGACTTGCCTGTCATGCTGAAATCCAAGTTTTGCCTCCTCTCTGGACTTTCGGAGGAGGATCTAATAAGACATGGAGAGGATCCACTAGATCCGGGAGGATACTTCATAATCAACGGCTCTGAGCGAGTAATTGTGGCAATCGAGGACTTAGCTCCGAATCGTATTCTCACAGACATAGATACGAGTGGAGCTAGCCCGGTATATGAGGCTAAAGTTTTCTCCACAACCATAGGATTTAGGGCAAGGATTGAATTACGCATTAAATCCAATGGGCGCATAAACGTGTCGGTTCCTGGAATATCAACGGAGATTCCGTTCGTTATACTTATGAGAGCACTCGGTCTAGAATCGGATAGAGAGATAGCTGAAGCAGTCTCACTTGACGAGGCCGTTCAAAGCGAGCTAGAAGCGTCATTTGATGCCGCTGAAGGCGTCGATACGGTTGAGGACGCCCTCTTATATATTGGAAATAGGGCTGCCTATGGTCAAATAAAAAGTTATCGTCTAGTAAAAGCTGAAAACATAATTGACAAGAATCTTCTTCCCCACATTGGGAGAACTAAGGAGTCGAGGAGAGAAAAAGCCTTCTTCTTAGGAGAAATGGCTCGTCGAGCTATAGAACTGAAGCTTGGAAGACGGAAGCCGGATGACAAAGATCATTTCAAGAATAAACGCTTAAGGCTCGCTGGTCCCCTGCTATCCGATCTATTCCGAGTTGCATTCAGAAATCTCTGCCGCGACATCAAGTACCAGCTGGAAAGAATGGGTGCGAGAAGAAGAATGCTTGGCATATCAATAGCCGTTAGGCCTGGAATAGTTACTGATAAGATTCAGCACTCACTTGCAACCGGAAATTGGGGTAGGGGACGCGTAGGGATAACGCAGCTTCTGGACAGAACTAATATGATATCTACTTTCAGCCATCTTAGGAGACTTCAATCCCCCCTCAGCCGAAGCCAGCCCAACTTTGAAGCCCGCGATCTCCACGCTACCCATTGGGGCAGACTCTGTCCAAATGAAACTCCTGAAGGCGCAAATTGCGGATTAGTTAAGAATCTCGCTCTTTCAGCAGTGATCTCAGTAGGCTATGACCCAGAAAAAGTTAAACGGATGCTCTATGAAAGAGGAGTAGTCCCGCTTGCTGAGGCAAGCGGAGAGTTGAAGCTCTTCGGAGCTAAAGTCTTCGTCGACGGCTGCCCAATCGGATATCACGTTTCTCCGCGCAAGCTTGTGAAAGAATTAAGGGAAGCTAGAAGGAGAGGGGAGATCTCCTCTGAAATAAACATTGCATACTTCTCTAAGATTAATGGAAGTAATGATGAAGTTTATGTGAACTGCGACGAGGGAAGAGTTAGGCGAGCGCTTATAATTGTCGAGAATGGTAAGCCAAAGTTAGGACCTGAAGAGATAGAAAAGGTTAAAAATGGAGAATGGAAGTGGGAGGACCTTATAAAACGCGGCATCATCGAATACTTGGATGCGGAAGAAGAGGAGAACGCGCTGATAGCTCTTGATCCCAAAGACGTAACCCCGGAGCATACGCATCTAGAGATAACGCCCTATTCGATTCTTGGAATATGTGCCTCTCTCATACCATATGCTGAGCATAATCAATCTCCACGTAATTCCTATGAATCGGCAATGGCAAAGCAAGCTCTAGGCATTTACGCGTCAAACTTTCCGTTCAGAGTCGATTCGCGCGCTCACATACTTCATTACCCGCAAGTGCCAATAGTGCAGACTAAGCCGATGGAGGTTATAGGCTATAATCTCCGTCCCTCCGGACAAAACTGCATAGTAGCCGTGCTTTCATTTGAAGGATATAACATGGAGGATGCTCTAATATTTAACAAGGCTTCTATAGAAAGGGGACTTGCGCGGTCGACCTTCTACAGGATTTACGAGGCTGAATGTCTCCACTATTTAGGGGGATTAAGAGATGAGATTAAGATACCGGAGCCTGGAATCCGAGGATACCGCGGAGAGCAGTATTACCGCTTCCTAGAGGAGGACGGCATAGTCGGTGTTGAATCCGAAGTCTCTGGAGGAGACGTCCTTATAGGGCGGGTCAGTCCGCCGCGTTTCCTCGAAGAATATAAAGAGTTCGAAATAAGAGGTCCAAGTATGAGGGATTCCTCAGTTAATATGAGGCCCTCAGAGAAGGGAATAGTTGACGCTGTCTTTCTATCAGAAACAAATGAGGGAAACAAGCTCGTTAAAGTTAGAGTGAGGGATGAACGTGTCCCAGAAATAGGGGATAAATTTGCTTCTCGCCATGGCCAAAAAGGAGTCATAGGTATGATAGTTCCCCAGGAAGATATGCCCTTCAGCGTTGACGGGATGGTTCCTGACATCATAATAAATCCACATGCCTTCCCGTCCAGAATGACTATCGGTCAGTTCTTAGAATCACTCGCTGGAAAGGTAGGTGCAGCGCAAGGAAAAATAATCGATGGAACTCCATTTGCAGGTGTGAAGGGAAATGCGCTTAAGAAGGCGCTCATCGACTTAGGCTTCAGTTATACCGGCCGAGAAGTTCTCTATGATGGCGTGACAGGGGAGAAGTATGAGGCCGAGATATTCATGGGAGTAATCTATTATCAGAAGCTTCATCACATGGTTTCTGACAAGATTCACGCGAGGGCGAGAGGTCAAGTTCAGATGTTAACTAGGCAGCCAACTGAGGGGCGTGCTAGAGGTGGAGGATTAAGATTCGGAGAGATGGAGCGAGACTGCCTAATTGGGCATGGAGCAGCAATGCTGCTCCATGATAGGCTTCTAGAAGAATCAGACAAATACACGCTTTACGTATGTGAGAACTGCGGTTACATCGCATATTATGACATGAGGCAGCGAAAATACGTCTGTAGAATCTGCGGAGAAAAGGCGAAGATCTCCCCTGTTCAAGTCTCATACGCCTTTAAACTTCTACTCCAAGAGCTTATGAGTCTCTGTATCTCTCCGAGATTAATTCTTAAAGAGAGGGCATAAAGATGGCGGTTGAGGAATCTTACGGAAAAGTTATTGACGCCATCCGTTTCGGAATACTCTCCCCTCAGGAGATACGTAAGCTTTCAGTTGCGGAGATAAAAACGGCGGATACGTATGATGAAGACGGAGCAGTGATACCCTCAGGGCTGATGGATAATAGACTCGGGGTTCTGGAGCCGGGGCAAAGATGCGGGACATGTGGTAACACAGCGACAAAGTGCCCGGGTCACTTTGGCCACATTGAACTGGCTGTTCCAATAATACATGTCGAATTCACTAAGAATATTCACGACTTCCTTCAAGCGTTCTGTAGAAACTGCGGCAGAATCCTGCTTGACGATAAAAATATATCGAAGGCTAAGGCTCAGAGTGAGGAGATCAAGAAGCTACTTGGAGAGGTTCCGGGCTCCTTTTACCGCAATCTTCTTGAGCATGCTAAATCAATAATGCAGTGTCCCCACTGCGGGGCGAAACAATACAAGATAGAATTCGTTAAGCCTACGATCTTCTATGAACATACGGAAAAAGGCGTGCAGCGGCTAACCGCAAGCATGATAAGGGAAAGATTTGAGAGAATACCCGATGAAGATCTAAAGATTCTAGGATACGATCCTGAGCACGCTCGTCCAGAATGGATGATACTTCAAGTTCTTCCAGTCCCACCAGTCTATGTTAGACCATCGATCACCCTAGAGTCTGGAATAAGATCTGAGGACGATCTTACCCACAAACTTGTAGATGTCATTAGAATAAATGAAAGGCTCAAAGAGAACTTGGAAGCTGGAGCTCCAACACTTATAATTCAAGACTTAACAGAGCTCCTTGAGTATCACGTAACAACCTATTTCAATAATGAATCCTCCGGTATCCCTCCAGCTAGGCATCGCTCAGGACGAGCTTTGAAGACTCTATCGCAACGGCTTAAGGGGAAAGAAGGAAGATTCAGAACAAATCTATCCGGAAAACGCGTTGATTTCTCAGCGCGTACAGTTATAAGTCCAGATCCAAACCTAGATATCAATGAGGTTGGAGTTCCCCTAGAAATAGCTAGGAAGCTTTCTGTTCCAGAAAAGGTTACTCCATGGAATATTGAGGAGATGAGAAAGCTAATTATCAACGGGCCGGAAAAGTATCCTGGAGCTCTTTACCTTATAAGACCAGACGGCAAGCGAGTTAGGCTAGAATTCGTTATTGATAGAGAGAAGATTGCCGAGTCTCTAGAGCCCGGATTCATTGTTGAGAGGCATCTGCGAGACGGAGACATAGTAATATTCAATAGGCAGCCGTCCCTTCATCGCATGTCTATAATGGCGCATTACGTTAAAGTTCTCCCCTACAAGACTTTCCGTCTTCACCTCTGCGTCTGCCCGCCATATAACGCGGATTTCGACGGAGACGAAATGAACCTGCATGTCCCCCAGAGCGAAGAGGCTCAGACTGAAGCTCGAATCCTAATGCAGGTTCAGGATCATATTCTCTCTCCAAGATTCGGCGGTCCAATAATAGGTGCTATCAGAGACTTCATAACGGCTGCTTATCTCCTCACCCGAAAATCCACACTTCTCACTAAAAAGGAAGTCTGCAAGCTTTTGATGGCGGCTGGATACGAGGGGGAGATTCCTGAGCCAGCGATAAAGAAGCCTCAAGAGCTATGGACTGGCAAGCAGATATTCAGCCTCTTTCTCCCTAAGGACTTCAGCTACTCTCTCAAGGCCAGCATATGCAGAAACTGTGATGTTTGCCTACGTGAGAAATGCCCATATGATGCATACGTAGTTATAAAGAACGGAGAGCTGATATGCGGAGTAATAGATAAAAACTCTATAGGAGCTGAAAAGTCCGAAAGCATTCTGCATAGACTTATAAAAGATTATGGAACTGAGGCTGCGAGGAGATTCCTCAATAGCATAAGTAAGCTTCTCACCCGATTCATAACTATGCGCGGCTTTTCCTTCTCCTACGAAGAACTGAACCTATCCTCAGAAGCCAAGAAGAAGATCAGAGAGGTGATAAGCATCGCTGAAAAGAAGGTTTCAGAATTCACCGAGCAGCTACGTAAAGGAACGCTGGAGCGGCTTCCAGGATTAACCCTTGAGGACTCATTCGAGATCTACGTTATGAACGAATTAGCTAAGGCTAGAACTAAGGCTGGAGACATAGCCGATGCTGATCTAAGCATGAATAACGCTGGGGTGATAATGACGAGAAGCGGAGCTAGAGGCTCCACGATCAATATAGGTCAGATGTCCGCATGTCTGGGACAACAGTCAGTACGTGGCAAAAGAATTATGAGAGGCTACATGAACAGGGCTCTTCCACACTTTAAAGTTGGAGATGCTTCGCCGAAAGCCCGTGGCTTTGTCTACTCATCTTATCGTGATGGACTGGATCCCGTGGAGTTCTTCTTCCATGCTATGGGTGGTCGTGAGGGACTTGTGGACACTGCTGTGCGAACCCAGCAGAGCGGGTACATGCAGAGAAGGCTGATAAACGCGATGGAGCATCTTAGAGTCGAATATGACGGCACCGTCAGAAACTCGACTGGAGATATCATACAGTTTAAGTATGGAGAAGATGGAGTTGACCCTGCGAAGAGCGATCATGGAAAGGCGGTAAACGTTGCGCGGCTTGTCGATCAGATAAAGCTGATCGATGAAGGGAGAAAACCAGCCTCTAAAGAATATATCGAGAAAAGCCTAGAAAAAGTGAAGAACCAGCTGACACCTTTACTTCTAGATGAGCTCAGAACGAACCTTTCACGTGCAAAGTTAAGTGCAAAGGGAGCAGACTTGGCTATCAGATCAACAGTTGAACACTACAAGCGTTCTCTCGTTGAGCCGGGAGAGGCTATTGGAATAGTGGCAGCTCAATCGATCGGTGAACCCGGCACTCAGATGACCCTAAGAACCTTCCATTACGCAGGTGTTAGAGAAATGAACGTAACGATAGGTTTACCGCGCCTCATCGAGATAGTTGATGCGAGAAGGGAACCATCAACACCGATCATGACGATCTACTTAAATGAAGAGTATGGCAAGAGCAGAGAGAAGGCGACAGAAGTTGCGCGGAGGATTCTCCACACGACTGTTGAAGACGTAGCCTCTGAGGTCTTCATCAATCCGGAGACTGGAGGAATAATAATAGAGACAGATCCGGCGAAGATGAGGGAGAGAGGCGTAACGATGAATGATTTAGTTGAGGTTCTAGAGAAACAAAAGTATCTTGTAAAGGTGGAAGATAATAAAATCTTCGTCGACTCGAAGAAACCTGTAGATCCAAAGAGACTTCTAAGTCAGATATCATCAATGCGCATTAAGGGAATTCCAGGAATCAAAAGAATACTCGTGTCTGAGGAGGAGGGAAGATGGATCATAAGGACGGATGGCTCAAACCTGCCAAAAGTTCTTGAGGTCGAAGGAGTCGATCCGACGAGAACAACTACTAACAACATTCATGAAATCGCGGAGACTCTTGGAATAGAGGCTGCCAGAAACGCTCTTATAAGAGAAGCATCATCAGTGCTTGAAGAGCAGGGTCTTGACGTGGACATTCGACATATAATGCTCGTAGCGGATATTATGACCGCGACTGGCGAGGTTAGACAGATAGGTAGACATGGAGTAAGCGGAGAGAAGGCAAGCGTACTTGCTCGAGCAGCATTCGAGATAACCGTTCCAAATATTGTCGAAGCCGCTGTTAGAGGAGAAACCGATAATCTTAAAGGCGTCACCGAGAATGTAATAGTTGGCCAATTCATTCCCATAGGTACAGGATTAGTCGACATTTACATGTCCGCTATGCCATCAAAAAGCAGTGAGGTGAAGTCCAGTGGTGAATCTTGATCGGGCACTTGGAGTCGCTGTGAAGACGGGTAAAGTATTATTTGGCGCCAACTCGACCATAAAAAATGTTATGACTGGTAAAGTTCGGCTAGTAGTATTAGCATCTAACTGTCCGGGTAATATCCGAAAAGATATAGAGAAATACTGTAAAATTTCAAGAATCCCCTTTGTTGTATCTTCGAGAAATAATATAGAGCTAGGTAGAGTCTGTGGAAAACCTTTCTCTGTTTCGGTTCTAGCCATAAGAGATCCTGGAGACTCAGACATATTAAAGGTGGCGAGCGAGAATGATGTCTAAGGGAATAAAATTCACGAATCGTGAATTACAGTTCATATCATTATTTGAAAGCATCACTGGGGCGACTGTGAGAGATTGCATAATAGACGATGAGAATAACCGGATAATCTACGTTGTGAAAGAAGGAGAAGCAGGTATGGCTATCGGAAAACGAGGGAAAAACATCAGTCTACTTGAGAAGATGACTGGGAAAAAGCATGAAGTCATTGAATTCTCTGATAATCCAGTAACATTCATAAGGAACGCTCTGCGTCCAGCCAGACTTAGAGAGATACGAATAACTCAGAGGACTGATGGAAAAAAGATAGCGGTTGTCTCTGTGGATCCGAGGGATAAGGGAATAGCCATTGGAAAGAATGGAAAGAATGCTGAAAGAATCAGATTCTTAGCTAAACGATACTTCGACATAAGCAACGTTTCCATACTTTAAGCATCTCCACACGTAGATGACATCGAAAAATAGAAATGTTTAAGAATGTTTTTTCGTCACTGCTTTATTAATAGAGTCTAAAGAGGAAGAATCAAAAATGGGCAAGTCTCCTAAGGGAATGTTTGCTGCTAGGAAATTGCGTTTAAATAGGAAGAAGTGGAGATGGAGTGACATCGACTATAAACGACGCAAGCTTAGACTGGATGTTAAATCGGATCCTCTTGAAGGCGCCCCTATGGCCCGCGGAATAGTCTTAGAGAAAGTTGGTCGTGAAAGTAAGCAGCCAAACAGTGCCATAAGGAAATGTGTCCGCGTTCAGCTCATAAAGAATGGGAAAGTTATAACCGCCTTCCTTCCAGGAGACGGCGCATTAAACGTTGTCGATGAGCATGACGAAGTAATCGTTGAGGGAATAGGCGGCTCCCAAGGCGGCGCGATGGGAGACATTCCAGGAGTTAGATGGAAGGTTAGCATGGTTAACGGTGTTTCTCTCAAGGAGCTGGTTCTGGGAAAGAAGGAGAAGCCTTTGAGGTAAGCTTCTCACGTAGGTAAACTTTTAATCTGTTTCTTAATTCAAAAGGGAGATTAATCAGCAGACCACGTCATGGATGATATCTTCTTTATAATCTCCAGCTTCTGCCTCGAGCTTTTATACCTTAACGGAAAATGCTTCCTAATAGGTATAACTAGCAAGTGTAAGATTTTATTCTTTGCATCATCCCAGATCTCAATCATGTCCTTCTTGATCTGAAGATCAGAGCATTCCTTTATCACATCATAGATATCGCTGAATTCCTCATTCGTCTTAGAGAGTAAAATACGATCGTCAATCTTAAGCGCGTAAACTTCCATCTTTCTCTTTTCTATGCATTCTCTAACTAAATCGTAGATTCGGTCGATATCCGTCTCTATATCTGTTATTGCTCCATAATTGCTATTTGATCTTAAGAAGCTCTCCATCAAAGTCTCAACAAGCCTATTAAGATTTACATCTTCCTCTTTAAATTCTTCCTCGACCCTCTCTTTTAGAGGAGAATCGTTACTCATTAAAGTTCACTTGAAAGGATCTTAAATGGAATATTTACATCTTTCCAGATAAAAGATTAATGGGGCTTCCTGCTTTTCTAAGCAGCATCGCTGAAGCAAATACTGAAATAGCAATAAAAATAAAATTAAGGCGTGAACAGAAAGGGATGCGGAGGAACCATTTAGTATGAAGCAAAAGAAAGTAGTGACGTTTGGGGAGATAATGCTTCGTCTCTCTCCTCCGGGTTTTCTTAGGTTTGTCCAAGCTAGGTCTTTCGAAGCAATATATGGCGGAGGAGAAGCAAATGTAGCTATCGCCTTAGCAAACTTTGGAGTGCCAGTTGATTACGTAACTAGGCTTCCTCCACATGAGATTGGTGACGCCTGCATAAACTATCTACGCCAGTTCGGAGTTGGAGTGGACAAGATCATTAGAGGCGGGGAGAGAATAGGCATATATTTCTTGGAGGTAGGAGCTGCTCAGAGAGGAAGCAAAGTGATCTATGATAGGGCTAACTCTTCATTCGCAACTATCAAGCCAGGGATGATCGACTGGGAGAAAGTCTTCTCGGATGCTTGCTGGTTCCACTGGACCGGAATTACACCTGCAATAAGCGAGGGAGCCGCTGAAACATGTTTAGAAGCTGTTAAAAAAGCCAGAGACATGGGACTGACGGTTTCATGTGATCTAAACTATCGTAGTAAGCTGTGGAAGTGGGGTAAAACAGCAGGCGAGGTAATGAGCGAACTCGTTAAGTACGCGGATATAGCTATAGGAAACGAGGAAGATGCAGAAAAAGTCTTCGGAATTAAAGCTCCCGGCGTCGATGTGTTAAGGGGAAGAGTTGAAGCGGAAAAATATCTTTATGTGGCGAAGAAGCTCATGGAGAAGTTTCCAAATTTGAAGAAGGTCGCTGTTACTCTGCGGGGAAGCATAAGTGCAAGTCACAACACATGGTCGGGTGTACTTTATGATGGCGAGAACTTCTATACGGCGCAGACATATGATATAATACCTATCGTCGACAGAGTTGGAGGCGGAGATGCCTTCGCTGCCGGCTTGATCTATGGATTCCTCAAGTTCGGCAACGATCTTCAAAGGGTATTAAACTTCGCAGTTGCGTGTGGCTGTCTAAAACATACCATCTTCGGAGATGCAGCTATACTCTCCATTGAAGAGGTTGAGAAGATAGCCGCCGGCATAACCTCCGGTAGAGTTTCTAGATAGAATGATGGAGGTGAAGATTTATGGCAAAGTTTATGAAACATGAAGTCATCGGAAAGATACTTGAAATAGGGCTTGTTCCACTTTTTTATAACGGAGACGTCGAAGTAGCAAAGAAGATAGTCCATGCATGTGTCAAAGGAGGAGCTAAGGTAGTAGAATTCACAAATAGGGGTGACTTTGCATATCAGGTATTTTCGGAACTGGCCAAATGGTGTAGTAAGGAATTTGATGATGTGATTCTAGGAGTAGGTTCAGTAATCGATCCGATGACAGCAGCCCTTTATATAAACTGCGGAGCTAACTTCGTGGTCAGTCCAGTCTTTAACCCTGAGATCGCTAAGATCTGTAATCGACGTAAAGTCCCATACATGCCGGGATGCGGAACACCCTCAGAGATCTCCGCAGCTGAAGAGATGGGATGCGACATAATTAAAATATTTCCTGGAAATAGGCTAAAGCCAGAGTTCATTAAGAGTGTACGTGGGCCATGTTCATGGGTGAACCTTATGCCAACGGGAGGGGTTGATGCGACTAAGGAGAGTATATCGTCATGGATTAAGGCTGGCGCCGTCGCCGTAGGTATGGGGTCAAGGCTTGTCCGTAAAGACCTAGTTGCAGCCGGAGACTTCGACGCGATAACGAGAAAGGTTGAGGATTGCATTCGATGGATACGGGAAGCTAGAGGCACCCCGCTATTTCTAGGAGTGGAGCATGCGGGAATATACCTTGAAGAGAAGGTTGCAGCTGAAACCGCGGATTGGTATGCGAAAACATTTGGTTTTGAAAAGAAAGAGGGTAGACTGGCATATTTCATCTCAGGTAAGGGACTTGGAAGAATAGAGATCATAAAGACGCCTAGCCCCATTAAATATCATATAGCCATACGAGTTTCAAATTTCGAAGCCGCCTGTGAATACTTAAGAAAGATGGGAATCGAGCTCGAAGAGCCTCAGACGAGTAATGGATATAAGATAGTATTTCTCAAGGATCCGGATCCAGCGGGCAACCGCGTATGCTTAGTCTATACTTCATAATACTCTAAATTCCCCTTTTTTATTAGCCTATCTTTCCTAGAATCGTTGCAAAAGATTCTTGATTTTTGGGTAAGATATTTCTGAGAGTGTGCGGTCTGGAATTTAGAGGTAAATCTTCATGGATGCTAACATACTTGATGTTCAGAATCAGAAGCCTGAGAACGAGATAGAGCTAGAGAAAGTTGGGGTTGAAGGCTTAAGGAAATACGTGCTGATAAAGAGGCTGGATAAACCATACTATGTCATCGTTACAATTAATAGTTATATTACTCTTCCCTCAAGCCTTCGCGGAGCGCACATGAGTAGATTCGCTGAATCCATCGCTGAAACCCCCGATAAGGCTTCCTCCATTGAGGATCTGGCCGAGAAGATCGCTAAAAGGGCTTATGAAAAACATGGTTTTCACTGCTATACTGAGGTCTTCGGGGAATTTCCTTACAAAAGAATTAGACCTAGCGGGAAAGAAGAAAAGGGAATAGCTGAGATGTTCGGTAAATTCTCGACGAAAGACGGTGTTAAAATAGTCGGTGTCTCAATTAATGGAGTTCTTGCATGTCCCTGCTCGAAGGAGTTAACTGGAGGGTTGACTCACAATCAGAGGGGGAAGATAACAGTTGAACTTGATGTTTCTAAAGGTGAAGTTGACCTTCTGGATGTGATAGAGATTTGTAAGGAGAGCTTCAGCTCTCCAACCTTTTCAATCTTAAAGAGGATTGAAGAGAAAGAGGTTGTAGAGAGAATTCATGGAAATCCTAAATTCGTAGAGGACGTTGTTAGGAAATGCGTCCAGCTTCTCAAGGAGAAGTATCCGGGAAGATACTGTAGAGTAAAATGTGTAAGCTACGAATCCATCCATGACCATAACGTCTGCTCGGAATGGCGCGGAATCCTTTAAAGGCACCAAATCAGATCTTTACAGCATCCAACAGTACGATTTCTCTCTATGCATCCTTCAATCTCTGCCATCTATCTCTTTCTTCTCCAAGAAAACCTAGCGGTTACAACCTTCTCGGTCATAAATATCCTTGCCGCCACGTAAAGGATGAGTATCGTAAACATCGTGATGTAAGATATGCTCCGGAGCATCACGGCGTAATTCTCCATGAAAGCGGCTTTAGATGCAAGTACAACATGTGTATAAGGTATCAAGTATAAAACGACCTGTAAGAAGACTGGTAATGCTTCAATATCTGCAAACATCAAGATCACGGATGGTAGCATCACAAGTAAGCTTAAAGGACTGACGAGGGACTGTGCTTCCCTAACATTTTCAGAGTAAACAGCAATACAAATCGCAAGCGCCAACGCTGAAATTATAGCTACAAACATTGTTAATCCAAGAAGAAGATAGGCGAGTGGAGAAAGCTGAAGACCAACCTCGGCTAAGTCAATGGAGGTGGAAGGCATGAAGCTGAAGATAGAAGCAACGTAAAAGTTTATTCCGATCAGGGAAGCGGCTGCTCCAGCAGCTGCCACTATTGTTGAACCTGCGAGTTTCCCGGCAAGTATACTTATCCTACCAACGGGGAGAGTAAGCAGGGTTTCAAGGGTCTTTTCTTCCTTCTCTATCGATATGGAGGTAGCGGCTATCTGCATCGCCGAGATGAGGAGAAGCATTATAACCATCGGGAAGCCGAATGATTGAGACATGAAGATTCCCTGTAGGAGCTGAGGCGAAACATTAAGCAGTTTGCCCTTAAATATTACGAAGTTCTTCACATCTACGGGATCAAGAACATTTTCGGGATCCCTGTCTGGGAATGCTTGAGCGATAGCTCGGCGAACAAGCGTTCTCTCGTAGATGCTTATTGGAACATTAACTACGGATGCCTTTGCCACCTCTGATAAGCTGATGCTTCTAAGTATCGAGTAAACCCTTAATTCTCCTTTAAGCCCGGATGTTATATTTTCAGTGAAGCCTTTAGGAATAATAATGAGTGTTGTAATATTAGTCTGTCTAAGATTCTGAATTGCCTCCTCAACAGGGGAAGGCTTAACCTCTATTAGACTTATATTTAAGGCTTTAAAGGAAGAGATTAGCTGATTGGATATTGTTCCTTCATCAATCTTCATAATCGCCATTGCCACGCTTCTCGTGGCTTCCTTAATAGTGGATGTTGACAAACTTATAGCGGCGCCCATGATGGGGAACATGAGAAGCGGCATCAGTATCATGCTCAGAAGGATCTTTGGATCCCTAAGCATGTCCTTGGCTTCTTTTCTTATGAGATTACCCAGTGCGTTAGGCACTTCTCGCAACCTCCATGAATGCTTCCTCAAGATCTCTTGCTTCATACCGCGTTTTTATCTCTTCAGGGCTTCCCTCAACTAGGATTCTCCCCTTGTTTATGAAGGCTATACGCGTGCATAGAAACTCGACTTCGAACATGTTATGGCTTGAAAGCAGAATAGTTACCTTGTAATTCTTAGCGTAATTCTTTATTATCCTTCTAATATGATAGGCGTGTATGATATCTATTCCGCTTGTAGGTTCATCTAAAATCGCTAATTTAGGTTTTATCATTAGGGTTCTAGCTATAAGAAGCCTCCGTATCATCCCCTTACTATAAGTCTTAATTTTATCCCTCAGTCTCTCGCCCAGTCCAGAAATTTCCTCAGCTTCGTAAACAGCTTCTTTAATCTCTCTTTTGTTCCTAAAATAGAAGTTAGCTATGAATTTGAGATATTCAGTTCCTGAAAGATTCCTGTAGGCTCCCGCCTCCTCCGGAAGATAACCTATAATCCTCCTAACTTTATTCGCTTCTCTCTCGACATCTAAGCCGAATATTCTAGCTGATCCCGATGTAGGTCTTATGAGAGTTGCCAGTATCCTCAAAGCGGTTGTCTTGCCTGCTCCATTAGGTCCTATTAGTCCATAGATCTCGCCGGGGTCAACCGTGAAGCTAAGTCCATTTAAAGCTTTAATTTTGCCAAAGTATTTGTGCAGATTAATGACTTCTATAGCTTTCTCCATTAACTCTGTCTCCACTTCAATAATTTAGCGTAGATCAAGGCGAGATGCTGAATCTTAAGATTCTTCAAGCCAGACTTTATTTAAAAGTTATTCTAAATCATCCTAAGCCTCTTGTCTTTCTTTCCTCCAAAGTCTTTCTGATAGCTATCTCAACTTGTGTAACAGCTGTTCCCAAATATTTTTCAGGTTTCAGTGCATCGTCTATTTCATCCTCGCTTAGGAAAGACCTGATCTTATCGTTGCGCATTAATACTTCTCTGAACGGCTTCTTCTCAGATATGCTTTGAATCACAAGTCTCCGAACAAGCTCATGTGCATCTTGCCGGTTCATACCCTTCCTTGCCAAGGCTATCATGATCGCCTCGGACATTGTTCGTCCCTCAGTTATTTCTATGTTTCTCCTCATCCTCTCCTCGTCAACTTCAAGATTTGACAAGATGCTAATCATGAGATGAAGCATATAGTCAACTAGGATGCAGGCTTCGGGAATGAGGAATCTCTCAGAAGAGGACTGAGTGAGATCTCTTTCGTGCCATGTTGGAATATTCTCTAGAGCGGGAAACACGAGGCTTCTCACAATCTTTGCAAGTCCACATATTCTTTCACACAGTTCTGGGTTCCTCTTGTGAGGCATAGTTGAACTGCCAACTTGTTTCTCTCGTCTAAACGGCTCAAAAACTTCAGCGATCTCAGTTCTTTGAAGCTCTCTTATCTCTGTTGCGAATTTATCCAGAGTCGACGCTATAATCGCTAATAGGCATATGAACTCCGCATGTCTATCTCTCTGAATAATCTGAGTTGAAACCTCAGCTGCTTTCAACCCCAGTTTCTGCATAACTAGCTCTTGAATCTTCAATGCATGTGCTCCCAGACCCGCCTGTGTCCCCACAGCCCCGCTCATCTTTCCCACTAGCAATCTCTCTCTACATTCTCGGAGTCTCTGAATATGCCTTGAGACTTCTCTCATCCAGACTGAGAGCTTTAAGCCAAATGTTATTGGCAAGGCATGTTGTCCATGCGTCCTGCCTATCATGATCGTCCTTTTATATCGGTCTGCAAGCTTGATGAGGATGAGTTCGAGATCGTCAAGTTTTCTGCCTATAACTTCTATTGCTTCTCTAAGCTGAAGAGCCTTGGCTGTGTCGACGATATCATAGCTTGTGGCTCCTAGATGTATGTATGCGCCGCTTGATCCGCATACTTCAGCGAATGCTCGGACAAGCGACATTATATCATGTTTAATCTCCTTCTCTATCTCCTTCACCCTGCTGACTTTAACATACTTCGTTGAAGCCATCTTCATTATCTTCTCAGCATCTTCTCTAGGAATGTTTCCCACCTGTGCATGTGCCCAGGCAAGCGCAGCCTCGACATCCAACAATTTTTGGAAGTAATTCTCCTCTTCAAATATCCTCAGCATTTCAGGAGTTCCATACCGACCCGTATCTATTGGGAGGATAGGCATCACTAAATCGCCTCAATATGTTCTAAGCGTTAATTCACCCTATCTAAATATCCTCTAGCTAATTTAACAATTATATTGAGATTTTTCTTCTTATGCCATATGAAAGACATTAGGGCGATTCAAAGTGAATGAGATAGGCAATTGCAGATCAAGAACGGGAATAATCTTCTCTGAATATTTCCTCCTCCACAGAACTGGAAGAAATCATCCAGAATCCCCAGCAAGGCTGCAGGCTATCATAAGGGGGATTAAGCATCTCAATCTATTAAAAAATAAGCGATGCGTGCTCATCAAGCCTAGAATCGCAAAGCTAGACGAGCTTGAAATGGTTCATTCACTAAGATACATTCGGGCTGTGAGAAATCTCTGTAATAGTGGGGGAGGAATCTTAGATGAAGAAACCGGAACCCTAGTCTCTCCGGAGAGCTATGCAGTTGCACGCTTAGCAGCTGGAGGCGCGATAAGGGCCGTAGACATGGTAATGGAGGGAAAACTCAGAAATGCATTCGTCATCTCCCGGCCGCCTGGTCATCATGCAAGCCGCGCCTCAGCCTCTGGTTTTTGCATCTTTAATAACGTCGCGTTGGCGGCTAAGCGCCTCATAGATAAATTCTCGTTAAGCCGCATTCTAATACTCGATGTGGATGTTCATCATGGTAATGGAACACAGGAGATATTCTACGATACCGATGAGGTCTTATACATCAGTCTTCATGAGGATCCTTCCGAATTTCCCAGGTCTGGCTTCATTGATGAAGTCGGAAAAGGAAAGGGTAAAGGATACACGGTTAATATTCCTCTTCCATTTGGTGCATCAGATCCAGCATACTGGAAAGCTTTTAAATCCGTAGTGGTTCCTATAGTGCTCTGTTACAAGCCTGAATTCATTCTGGTATCAGCTGGTTTTGACGGATACTTTAAAGATCCTATCGGTGAACTCCTGCTTTCCGCATCTCTATACTTGAAAGTTTTTCAAGTGATAATCGATCTAGCGCATCGGCTCAGCGGAAACAGACTTGTAGCAGTATTGGAAGGCGGCTATTGCCCGAGCTTTTTAAAGAAGATAGTTCCAGCGGTTTTGTCTCGAATGATGAATATGGAAGCTAAAGTCACGGAGCATCGCCCAAGATTCAGCATAACTATTCATAAGATCGCAGAAAAAATCATTAAGGAGGTGAAAGAAATCCAGTCGAGATTCTGGAATCTTTAGAGCTATTCTATTATCTCAATCGCATTTTCTGGGCATTGAGTCTCACATGCGTGACATGCGAGACATTCACTCGCATTTACTGGAGAGGCTTTTCCATTCACCAGTTCCCAGACTCCGACGGGACATACGTCTACGCAGGTTCCGCAGCCAACGCATTTTTCAGTATCTATCTTTATCTCGACCAAAGTAAGTCACCTTAAACTCAAAAAAGATGCCAGAAAAATAAAAGCTTTGTGTAATCAAGAAAAATCGTGGAATAACTTATTGATGTTCACGGTCTTTATATACAAGATTTTTAGCATTCTCCATCTGTATGCTTATTTTTTCAAGTTTTTCAGAGATTTCCTCAAGTCTCTTGATGATTGAAGATAGATTTTTCTCATGTTGTGCAAGCGTTAATACTAACAAATCGATAAAGCTCATCGAGCTTCGATTCTCATCAGGCAATAGATGCCGCCCTAGCCCTGATTTTATCTATGTTTAATTTTAATTTATGTAAAAGTGATGTAACTGCGAAGATATGATCGCAGTGACTTATCTATTCATGCCAGTCACAACTAGGTTCCCTTAACTACTTGACTTGCTAGAAGCCAAACAATCTCATATAATACGGGGTCATTTGAGAAGATCGCTTCATCCCCTTCAGATCTTAAAAAGTAATTGTCAAACTGAAAACGGGATATAAGTATATGTTCGCTATCCACATTTACTATGATCATGGGGAGATAAAAATCAGACTCTTTGACGTTGCATACATACTTAAGCTCTCGAAGTATATGCTCATTATTTGGCTTATTCGTTGTAATTATTTTAACCTCTACTGATCGGCTAATAAGGTCATCAAACATTTTATTAAACATCTTATATAGAAGGATTAATCCATTTCCACTAGTTATTATGCAGACATTTCTCTTCGCCATAGCCAGCATCTCTTGAATCTTTCTTAAAATTCTCTCTCTTCCCTTAATTATCCATGCTAAGCATTGCCGTACGTTCTCCCTATCCCTAGCCTTCCTGAAAGCATTTTCCAACGCTGAGATGAGATCCTCAAGATCCTGAACCGTATCTCGATATGTCTGTAGATAAGGTTTCAAGGCAACGTTAGGTGGAGTTGGGAAGAACTTTCTGGGCTCTCCAGGTATCTCGGACACAAGCCTCATATCTATAAGCCTTTTTAGAACACTGTAGACTTTTGTTCTCGGAACTCCACTGAGGACGCTTAGCGTTCTGGCTTTGGCTTGGCCAGTCTCAATTAAAGATGCGTAAACCTTCGCCTCATATTCTGAGAGCCCTAGATATTCTGAGAGTTTCCTCCAGATGGTATCCGGAACAAGTTTACTTTTCGCTGAGACTCGCTTAGTCGAGCTGATGAAAACCACCACTATCAACTCTCCAAGTACTCTGAATAAGCCTAATGTAACCGTTTAAGCCGGATGCTCGGCGACACTTACGTCCGTCATTAACATTATTTTGTAGATTTTGCATATTTTAGGGGGATTATTTATCGCCATACCTATAAAAATTACTCTATTGTATTATTCCGAATATGACTCAAAAATTGAAAGTCACATCGTCTCTTCCTGAAGTCTCAGAAGAATCTCAGAAATCCTGCCTTCAGCCCGCCTTTTTATGCCGTTATATTCATCTATAAGCTTCTTTCTAGTATCTGCGGAGATCTCCCCACGTCTAAACCTAGCCTCGACTTGTTCGATGTTAGTGTTTAACATCTCAATCTCTGCTTCAGCGGTTTCAAGATCTCTTAGCATCTCTCTGTATTGCTCAGCCAAAGCAGATATTTGCTCCTTAAGCTCCATAAGTCTCTTATTCAATGCCGCTAACCTTTGATCTAAAGATTTCTTCCTAAGCTTTAATCTCCTCCTAGAAATCTTCCCCCTTCTGAATTGCCTTTGTAACGACTGGAGATCAACGTAGAGTCTCCTCCTTTCTTCATAAACTTTGATAAACTCCCTCAGGATATCGGGAGGAACAGTCACGGTGGTAACTGCAGGTCGGGTAGCCTTCCTAACGAAGAGCACTACTGCGCCAAGCGAAGCAAGCACAACCGTCCATATTAAGGGCTTAAATATTTTCCATAGAATAAAGTATTGATACTCTAAGACTATGTGAGGATTGTGAAATTTCACAACGTTATGTTCAGTTAAAATGATCTTCAGAGATAGTCCCTCTTTCTTAACCTCAAAAGAAGCATCAGAAATATCCTTTAGCTCCGCCCCTTCAGGAAGAGAGATCATAAGCGAAAATTTATTTACAGTCCAGTTCTCCGGCTTAGCCAAGTCGAGTTCTAACACATAATCTTGCCAGCTTTTCGAGACTAGAAATTCACTCGGCGGAAGCTTGTAGGCTATCAAGAATTCATTTCTCTCCCCCGGATTCAAGGGTTTCTTCAAAGTTACATCGACTTGAATATAGTTCTCTCGGAAAAGAATATTTGTTCCCGTTTTATATTCTCCATACGCGTCTCGAACAGATATGTCGATGGCATTAATGGGCAACACGAGGGATACTTGCCGAATTTCCTCTGATTGATTATTAAAGATCAAGTAGTAGTCGCTACTGGATATAGCGTCCCAAGGATCTATGCTGATTTTTCTGATCCACTCTTCTATTATGTATGTCTCGTTTGTTAATGGTTCGGCTGTTTTCGGAGTAATCGTCAAAGCATTTTTAACATTTAAATCGCAGTCTGTCTCCTGCACATAGAATATTCTAGAATTAACAAAACAGAGCAACGCTATTAGAATTATGTATAAGCTGATCTTAGATCTTCGTTTATTGTTCACGTTTCGTCATCCCTGAACGGCATTCAAACACTTGGAAGAATATGTTTTATATTATTTTATCTTTTAAAAGTATGTTTCCTAAATTCTCTCAAAGACCTCAGAAATGCTACCGGATGCAAGTCTCACGGATCACTGCGCTAGAATCCCGCCTGTTTGAGGTAGTACCCGTCTTCTTTCTTAGATCCAAAGCTTCTCACTCCCCTTTCCCTTAGCTGCTTCCTCAGCTGGGAAGCATACTTCTCGCTTATCTCCTTCCTTCTTTCAAGATAGTCTATTATCTCGTATGCTTGTTCCTCATTATCGCATCTTCTTAGAAAATCTATAACGTCTGGATTATATCCTCGAAAGCTCATAGAAGCTGCTTTCTCTCCCATATCAATATCTGACCTAATAGACGTGATTGTCACCCGATTTTCTCCACTAAATATCTCTTTAGCTAAGTTCGGAAACATCTTTTCGAATTGCTTCTTATCTATCTTCATGGACGATTATCGCTCCGAGCTAGAATCCATCACTTATTGTTATTAGTCTCCATTTTAAAAGGTTATTTGAAGTTCCAAGCAGGACGGAAACAATAAGGCTTTATTAATTCTTTACAATGATTCTAAATACTGTGAAAGCTTTGAAGGCGGTAGTTTTAGCTGCTGGTCAAGGACAAAGACTACGTCCTCTTACATTTACCCGTCCAAAACATATGATTCCAGTGGGCGGAAAACCGCTACTTGAGCATCACCTCAAAGCTCTGAAGGACTGCGGTATAAAGGAAGTATTGCTCGTTGTCGGTTACAAATCTGACCACATCAAAAAGTACTTTGAAGATGGTTCGAGACTGGGGATGAAGATTGAGTACCTTCATCAGAAAAAGATGATGGGAACGGCGGATGCTTTTAGACTAGCCGAGGATCATGTTGATGGAGACTTCTTAGCAACTTACGGCGATTTGCTTGTAAGTTCCAAGGTTGTCAAATCGGCTCTAAACATGCATTCGAAAGAGGATCCTGCAGCTACTCTAACGACGGTTGAGGTAAATAATCCCGAGCGATACGGAGTTATCGAGCTCGACGGAAATAACGTGGTTGGAATCATTGAAAAACCGAATCGCAGAACCGTGCGTAGCAGACAGATAAACGCGGGCGTTTATGTCTTTTCACCCGAAATATTCAAGGCCATAAAGCAGACTGGTATCTCCCAAAGGGGAGAACAGGAAATAACCGACTCTATTAAGATGCTCATAAAGAGCGGTGAAAGAGTAATCGCTACGCGGATCCTGTCTGAAGAATGGCTCGATGTTGGAAGACCTTGGGATCTACTGGAAGCAAATATACGCGTCTTAAATAAGCTCGAATCTAGCATCGCGGGGACAATCGAGGATGGAGCACATGTCGAAGGAACTGTTTATATTGGAAAAGGAGCAATAATCCGCTCTGGAACCTACATTAAGGGGCCAGTTTATGTAGGCGAAGAATCCAGCATAGGGCCGAATAGCTGCATTAAACCCTACTCAAGCATTGGAAGAAGGGTTAATATTGATAGCGGAGTTGAGGTGAAAAACAGTATCTTAATGGACGGAGTTAACGTGGGCCACGGATCCTATATTAGTGATAGCATTGTAGGTGAGGGTTGTGATTTTGGAGCTGGAACGATTGTAGCCAATCGACGCCTCGATGAGGAGACTGTCAAAATGAGAATTAAAGATAAAATGGTTGACACAAATCTGGAAAAGATGGGCATAGTAGTAGGTGACCGTGTGAAGACTGGTGTAGGCGTGCTCTTTATGCCTGGTGTAAAAGTTGGCTATAACAGCTGGATCGGACCTAACATTGTCGTCTATAGAGATGTGCCGCCAAACACGTTCATAATTCTCAAGCAAAAGATTCAGCAAGCTAGTTTTCGCATAGAAGATGAGGAAAGATAATAAGCCTCTTATATACAAGATAGAACGAGGCTGGTCTATATGTCAATGGCTCAGAGAAGATTTAATAGTGAAGTATCCGCGCTCATAGATACGATGGTAACAGTGGTTACCACAGACAATAAAAAATATACGGGTACACTGGTTGGTCTAGATCCGGAAAACCTTAATCTGATAATCTCAGATGCTAAAGATTCCGAATCGCACTTCTTCTCTAGGGTTATTATTAGCGGTAACACTGTTGCACGAATTTTATCTACTCAGAAAGCCTTTGATCTTAGGGGCTTGGCTGAGAGGCTCGAGAGAGTATTTCCAAGAATGGTTAAGTTATATGAAAAAGAAGGTTTCATATGGGTTATGGACAGGGTGAAAGTTACGGAAAAAGGAGTAGTTGAGGGTTCAGGTCCAGCTGCAGAGAGGGTTCAAAGAGTATACATGCAGTTTCTGCAGGAAATGCAAAAAAAGTAATCTCTGCATTTTTCGTCAAATCATATTTCCCCTTTCTTTTTTGCTAATTATTGACATTGACCATCTCATGTTTCTTTACTTGAAATCGAGGCAGATATTTATCTTCGGCTCTAAATATTTCATCAACTATCTCGCCACATCTATAAAGAAGCTCTTGCAGGCGGATTGAGAAGAATATCCGAAAAAGGCCACATTTTTATCCTTTTACACAGCGGCTAAAACGCAGCTCTCAGCGCTAACTAACACTATCCTCAAAAAACTCCGAGTGCTGATCGTTAATATGCCTATTTGATTTATCCCGTCGATTCCATCAAGAATCACAATCTGCATATAAAACAAGAAAGAAAATAGAAAAGTCGCATATGCTAAATGAACCAAGCCGGTCGAGGCTTGAGAACTTCTTTTTTTGCCAAAACTCCAAAGTCGAAAGGAGAGAGAAAATCCGCTAATTTTTCAGGATCTCTTAGTTCCTCAACATTAATTTTCAAACCCAGAATCTTAAGGATGGCTCTCAGCACTTCTCGGGCAGCTAATGCATCCAGATGGTCGCCGGAGGTTTCCGCTAGTAGACAGAATCCCCGCATTCCATGTAATTTTGCTAAAGCTATGAGAAGTCCAGCTGCACCATATATTTGGCCACCGAGAATCTTCGCGCCTAGAGACTCCGCCGTCTTCGCAGTTTCTTCATCTGAAGATGCATAGTAAAGATTCGGTCTCTCAACTCTTCTCCCTGGCCTATATCCCCCTAAGGTTATGACATATCCGCATCCGAATCTTTTAGATATCTTCAGAACCGTGTCGCAGAGCTCATATTGTCCCTGTCGCGTTACTGCTTGAGTATTGCCGTATAAGAGAAGAAGATCACGTTCTTCACGTCTTCTTCCTTGATAATAGTATAAACGGCAAAAGGGCGATTTCAGAATTCCTGTTTCTTCTACGACTGAGATATTCGGAAAAAATGTTGACTTAAACTCGCAGAGGATTCTTGCTCCTAGCTTTTTTATCAGAAAAGCAACTGCTATGTTGGCTACAAGACCTATTCCTGGAAGCCCTTCTAGGAGTATTGGGTCTTTAAGGTTTGGATTCTCGTAGATCTTAATCTTGCAGGTCATGTCAGAGATCCTTCTATAAGTCTTAATGTCATATTGCTACCATTCCTCTTCAGAATGATTCATATATACTACTTAAGGATTATTGAGACGAGAGATGAAGATAGACAGAGACGGCGCTTGTACTTGTCAGGAGAAAAGGATCCAAGGTACTCCAGTAGGTGGAGAAGCAATTTATCGTTGTTATTCGGTGGCTTTTCTTTCTCCCTATAATCTTTAGTGGGCTAAATGCTCCTTTTGCGAGGAGGAACCTCTTGCCTAAAGAATAAACCTAATGTATCATCGATAGTCTTTGCCACTTTATGAATATTCTCGAACACACGGTGAATATCTCGCTCTATTTCCTCAACAGTATTCGTTAGACTTCTCCCTCTTAGTTTATATCGTCCTTCTTGGTGGATCACTAAGCCGCTCTTTATCATTTTATTTAAGTGGTGAATTATGGTGCCTCTTGTTAGGTTGAGCTTCTGAGCAAGTTCGTCGCTTGTTAGTCCCCTATTATCCCGAGCAGCTTCAACTATCTCCTTGAAGATTCGATAGGCTGTCTTCTTTTTGTCTCTCGGCTCTAGAAAGCCGAAGCTCTTGCATATCCATTCGAGATCGCTTTCATAGTCTATTGTAGGCAATATTCTTATATCAAATATTCTGTATTCAGCTAATGTTCCTTCAAACAGAGCCGTCATAGATCATCCCCGAACATGTTTAGTCGACAAGTTCACAATTTATTTTTCTAGTAAAACTTATATATTTTTAGTTTATTTATTGAAGACGATCATCTTCAAAGAGGTTGATGAAATATGGCGTACTTGGCACAGACTCAGTCGGGTCAGCCTGTACTCATTCTCAAAGAAGGAACCTCCAGAAGTAGAGGAAGAGAAGCCCAGCGTAATAACATTATGGCCGCGAGGGTCATAGCTGAAGCAATAAGGTCGACGCTTGGCCCGCGCGGCATGGATAAGATGCTTGTCGATAGTCTAGGGGACATTACGATTACTAATGATGGAGCTGCAATACTTGACGAGATCGAGGTTGAGCATCCGGCGGCTAAGATGATGGTTGAGGTCGCCAAGACCCAGGACGACGAGGTTGGAGACGGAACAACAACGTCAGTTGTTTTGGCAGGTGAGCTGCTCAAAAAGGCTGAGGAGCTACTTGATCAAAATATACATCCAACGATAATAGTCAGTGGGTATCGAAAAGCGACTAAAAAGGCAATGGAAGTTCTAGAGAAGATCAGCGTGCCAGTTGATCTCGACGATAAAGAGATGCTTAAGAGAGTTGCAATAACAGCTATGGGCAGCAAAGCTGTAGGAACAGCTAGAGAACATTTGGCGGAGATAGCTATCGAGGCCATAAAGCAGATAGCTGAGAAACGTGGAGACCGCTGGGTTGCCGATGTAGATAATGTGCAGATAATTAAGAAGGAAGGAAAGAGCCTCCACGACACCGAGCTTGTCAGAGGCATAATACTCGACAAGGAAGTTGTTCATTCAGGCATGCCTAAGCGCGTTGAGAATGCTAAAATAGCGCTTTTAAACTGCCCATTGGAGGTTGAGAAGACAGAGTTCAGTGCAGAGATAAGGATACGTGACCCCTCACAGATGAAAGCTTTCCTTGATCAAGAGACATCTATGCTCAGAGAGATGGTTGAGAAGGTTGCGAAGGCTGGCGCGAACGTTCTCATCTGCCAGAAGGGCATTGATGATATGGCTCAGCACTTCCTTGCGAAGAAAGGAATACTCGCGGTTCGTAGAGCTAAAGAGTCTGATATGGAGAAGCTTTCACGTGCAACTGGCGGAAGAATAGTCACGAATCTGGATGATTTGAAGCCTGAAGACCTCGGATACGCCGAGCTCGTTGAGGAGAGAAAGATAGGCGACGACAAAATGGTCTTCATAGAAGGATGCAAAGATCCGAAGTCGGTTTCAATTCTAATACGTGCTGGCCTCGAGAGAATGGTTGACGAGGCTGAAAGAGCGGTGCATGATGCTCTCTGCGTCGTAGCTGACGTGTTTGAGAAGAATAAGGTTGTCGCTGGAGGCGGAGCTGTGGAGGCTGAGGTTGCTAAGGAGCTCCGCAAGTACGCCGTTCAAGTAGGCGGAAGAGAGCAGCTCGCTATCGAGGCATTCGCTGAGGCCATAGAGACTATTCCTAAAACTCTAGCCGAAAACGCTGGTCTCGAGCAGATCGACATAATGGTTGAGCTCAGAGCCGCCCACGAGAAGGGTGAGACATGGGCTGGAGTTGACGTCTTCGAAGGTAAAGTCGCCAATCTATGGGACAAAGGAGTCATTGAGCCTCTAAGCGTAAAGGAGCAGGCAATAAAGTCAGCTTCCGAAGCAGCCGCGATGATACTGAGGATCGACGATGTTATAGCTGCTTCGAAGCCTGAGGAAGAGAAAGGTAAGGGTCCAGAGGGCGAAAAGGAAGAGAGCGAGTCAGAGTTTGATTAAAACTCTTCATGAATTCTCTTTTTCTGGCTCTTATCGGTCTGTTTTTATTCCTTTTAATGTTTCTTCTTCGATAAGACTTTTTTAGCGGTTTCGAAGTCCTCCTTTGCCTCTTTTGTTGAGGCAACTCCCACCATACAAGCGTCAACTCCCACGCTTTGAAAGACGTAGGAGAATGCTTCTTCCGGTTTTATCCTTCCCCCAGCAAGCGACTTCGTAGCTATTATCATCTTTCCTCCTCTCCTAGTTTCCACGACTATTCGTTCAACAATCTCCCTAGATGGAAACATCATAACTCCCATCTTATTAATCGGCGTCACGTAGCCATCAAACCCCTCTATGCCCGCGTCTTGCAATATCGGAGCCGTAGCTCCAAGATGATGCGACCCAAGTAGACATCGATACCCAGCTTCTCTGGTTCTATCTATGATTTCGCCGACTAGATCAGTTCGTGCTAAAGATATAAAATCAACCTCTGATCCAGGTTCAATCCATCCTATTCTCCATTCTGACAGCATGTCAATGCTATTCTCCCATCTCCTCCATTCTACATTCAATCTTCCCTTTATCTGCGTGACACTATAGGGTCTTGCATATCGAATATTCTCTTTCCATCTTGGACGACAGTTTAGAATGGGGTCGTTAAGCGCCTTATATAGGATATTTCTTCCAGTCTTCTTTGTCTCATAAACAATCTGAGTGCTCCATCTTCTATAATCATTAATCTTTGTTCCGCCGATCCTGAGCGGTATACTGATACAGACTATTAGTGTGATATCTGTCTCCTCTTCTTCCTCAATTTCCTTTATAGCCTCAAGATGTAATGGAGCGAGATCGCTGAAGCTATGAGAAGACGCTGAGAAGAATCTGACGTTATAATCTAATGCAACCTTCATAACTCTCTTCATCTCGAGCTTGTTCCGAAATTTTTCTCTATATCTCTCATCTTTCTCTCTGCTTTGATAGCTTATACCAAGAAATGGAAGATGGCCAAGTATCAGTTTCTGACGCTTTAACTCGAAAGCAACTCTGTACATATGTATCTCCTCTGAAAGTAACTAACAAAAGGTATCGTGCCGATACATAATACGGTTTTCTTTGATGAGCTTCTCCTAGAAGCCTCGCCGCAAAAACTTATTAGGATGCAGCGCGATGTCCCCGTAACAGTTCCGTTAAATGACCTGAGATGATGCGATAATGCTCGGCGAAGCACTTGCTATCTTAACGGCTATTCTATGGGCTATTTCAACGGTGCTCTCAGCCGAGGCTCTTAAGAAGATCGATCCTATAAGGTCAAATGTTATAAGAACTTTGTTCTCAGCTGTATTATCCATTCCCGTAGCCATGGTCGCCGGAGATTTAAACAGCTTCTCTAACATAGATCTTAACGCTTTAATTTTAGTAATGCTCGCGGCTATAATAGGCTTTGGAGTCGGAGATACTCTTCTCTTCAAGAGCATAACCATCATAGGAGTATCAAGAGCTTACACCATCGTCTATACTTCGCCGTTCTTCACAATGATTCTGGCAGTTGTTCTTCTTAACGAACCTTTTATCATCAAGTATCTTGTAGGGACGGTTCTCATAGTGTTAGCGGTAATCGTTATATCCATAGACAATAATAACGACGCTGACCGTGGAATCATCAGCCTTGAAGGAATCATGCTAGCCCTGCTGTCATCTTTATGTTGGGCTATAGGCACCATTCTCGTCGCCATAGGAGTGAAGAATATAAGCGTATACTTAGCCAATATGGTACGTTATGCAATTCTTTTTCTCTTTCTTCTTTTAATCTCAAAACCTATGAGAAGATGGAATATCACCAAAAAGGATCTAGTGCTTCTTTCAGCTTCGGGGGCTACGGGAATGGTGATCGCGGGAATAATGTTCCTCTTAAGCCTAAAGCTTATAGGAGCTTCAAGAGCTACTCCATTAAGCTCCTCCTCGCCAGTATGGGCTTCAATCATGTCTGCTGTCTTTTTAAAAGAAAAGGTTACTCCTCGTCTTCTTCTATCAGCAATAATTGTAACTGTGGGAACGTACTTCCTAATCTAAGGGAAACCAGTAATAGATGTCTCCTCATGAACATCTATCAAAAATGATCATATAAGCGACCCATGTGCGTCTCTACCTGTTTTCAAGATCTTTGAATGACTTTAAAATTCTCACCTGAACGTATTCGTTTCCCTCTATGTCTGTTCCTTTAAGCGTCGAAACCATGGCTAGAACAGTCCTTCTTATGAGCTCTGAGATATAAGGGATCATCGGCACGTTCTTGCCATTGACTAGCACGGAGGATTTAAGTTTTCTTCTATGAGCCTCCACCGTGCAATTTTCGATCGATGCTTCTCCTTTTTGCACTGCTTTTGCTAGACCTAAACATGTCCTGTATGGGCATCTTCCACAATCTAATCCTGGCAATCGTTCTAAAATCGCGTAGAGTTCTTTCTTCTCGTTTATAAAATCTTCAATCTTCTTAACTATCTTATCAAAGTCTCTCGTAGCATTCAAGACGTCTCCTTCATCTTGGTTTAGGTAGTAGCTACAGAAACATAATATTGGCCCCTTAATTCTTTTTGAATATTCCTCACGTTCATATTTTTTCCTCAACATTA